>JAHIOK010000262.1 GCA_018895315.1 Actinomycetota bacterium
CGAGACCGGGGACCAGGGCGAATCCGGCATTCATCGGACTCAGGCCCACCACGAGCTGCAGGTGCTGCGCGACGAAGAACAGGAAGCCGACGAGCCCCACGACGGAGAGCAGATTCACGAGGATCGCGCCGCTGAAGCTGCCCCGACGGAAGAGCTGCATGTCGAGCATTGGGGATTCCAGGTGCAACTGTCGGCGCACGAAGAGCACGCCGAAGCCGGCGCCTGCGACGAACAGGGTGGGCACCAGCGGAACGAACCCTTCGACGGCGAACTCCTTGATGCCATAAACGATCGGAACCATCGTGCCGAGAGAGAGCACGATGCTCAGGACATCGATGCGGCCCGGGTTCGGGTCGCGGCTCTCCGGCACGAGCAGCGGCACCAGGATCAAGAGCGGCACCAGCACCGGGATGGCCATCAGGAACACCGCACCCCAGTGGAGATGCTCGAGGAGGAATCCGCCGACGATAGGGCCGAGCGCAGAACCTGCCGAGAACCCGGACGCCCACACCGCGATCGCCATCCGACGTTGGTCGCGGTTGGTGAAGATGCTGCGCAGCAGTGAGAGCGTGGCCGGCATCAGCATTGCGCCGAAGACGCCCATCAGCGCGCGGGCGGCGATCAATGCCGCTGCCGTCGGAGCGAAGGCCGCGAGCCCGGACACGATGGCGAAGCCGGTCGCGCCGATCAGCAGCATCCGGCGGCGTCCGAAACGATCCCCGAGCGTGCCCATCGTCACCAGCAGGCTCGCGAGCACGAGCGGATAGGCATCGACGATCCAGAGCTGTTCGATGCTCGTCGGTTCGAGATCGAGAGAGATCGCCGGCAGAGCGAAGCTCAGCACCGTGTTGTCGACCGAGACGAGCAGAACCGGCAGCATCAGCACGGTCAGCGCCAGCCATCCGCGCCATCCGACCCGGGGTTCGGCGTCGATGGTCGTGGGGCGCGCGAGCGTTCCGGTGGTCATTGCAGGGTCCTCAGTTTCTATACCGTCCAGCCGGTATAGTATCAGTTCGTCACGCTCGCCAGGAAAGCCCTCCGATACGGTGGGGTGAACTCTTGCGGCCCATCCCTAGGAATCGAAAGACGATGCGTCCTTCTCCGACACGCCGGACGAACTTGCCCCTTGGCAGCTTCGTCGGCGATCGGCGACCTTCCCGTTCGGCATCGCCCACTCCGGCACCGACATCCCGCAATGGTGGCGCAGGAATCCGGTGAGCTTCTCCCCGGCGACGATCAGAAGGGCGAACTGATGTTGGACACTGCAGCGACAGAGGGCGTGGTCGCATGAGCCGGCCACCTCGTGCCCGCGAGAGTGTGCTCGACGCCTTCGCCGAACTGCTCATCGCCGACGGCGAACGATCGGCGACGATGGATGCCACGGCCCGAGCAGGCGGCGTATCCAAGGGCGGCCTGCTCTACCACTTCGCCTCCAAGGATGCGCTCGAGAGTGCCCTGATCGAGCGCCTCGATGAACTGGTCGATGCCGACATCGCCGCGATCGTCGGGGCGGATGAGGGGCCAGTGGCCTATTTCCTCCGGTCATCCGTCACCGACAACGATCCCCTGGATCGCGCATTGATCGCCACCTCGCGGCTGGCTCAAGGCGGCAACGCCGCGGCCGGCGCCATGCTGCGCTCCGTCCGCGAACGGTGGGAAGGCGCCCTACGGCCGCATGCCCGCGACGAGACCGCGCTGCAGCTCGTGATGCTCGTGAGTGACGGCCTCTACTTCAACAACGCCCTCGACGGTGGCGCGGTGCCCGGACCCGTTCCCCAGGGTGCCGAGTTGGATGCCCTCATCGCGCTCGTGCTCCGCGCCGCAGCGGGTCTCTGACGTTCGAGCGGCTCGCCCCGGTCCGGTGAATCTCCGTCGCCGCCGTACTCAGGCCCCGCGCAGCCCGCGCAACTGACCGAGCAACACCGGTCCGGTGCGATCGAGAAGTGCGCCGCCGAGCCGGATGCCAAGAACCGTGACGACGAGGCCCGTGATCAGAGCGCACGCGAGGCTCAGCCACCCGAACACCGCGTTGCCCGAGACGAAGCTCGCCACGACGAGCGCCGCCGTCGGTAGGAGCAGAGCAAGCACGACCCCCCACACCACGAACAACTGCAGACCCGTCGTGATCGTGGTTCCCGGAGCGGATTTGAAAGGGTTGTCCCCGGCCTGCGGAACGGGCATCACGAAGCGCGCCGACGATACGCAGACGACCCCGAACCCGGTCAACAGTGCTCCGAGCGACAGCGCCAGAATGGAGGCGGCGTGAGACCACTGGTCGCTCAGCCCGACACCACCGAGTGCGATCGCGATCGTTGCCGGCACGGCGAACAGTGCGAGCGCCCCGAGACGCCCCAGGCGATCGTCACGTCCACGCACCCCGTCGATGACGTGCGTGGCGAAGGCGGTCCCGTCGTACGAGATGTCCGTCGCAAGCGTCAGCGCGAGCGAGAACCCGACGAGCGGGCCGCTCCACATGAGGAGCGCGTTCGAGCCGGACCCGAAGGCGGAGTAGAACCAGAGCAGCACCGGAATGAGCGGCACGATGATCAGTTGTCGCGCGTAGCGCGGATCCCGCCGCCAATATGTCAAACACCGTGCCATCACCGCGCCTGCCGGTGTCTGCGGAACCCACCCGAACGCGCCGAGTGCGCCGCGTGACACGGCGCGGGTCGACTCGACCGCCGGCGTTACGAGTGCCCGTGCCAGAGCGAACCGCCAGACGGCCACGAGCACCGCGAGCGTGGCCAGGGCGATCAGGACGCGGACCGCAGCACCGAGCCCATCGCCCGCCGCGACGGCTGCGGGCGCTGCCCACGCGGCCCCCAGCGGTGACCAGCCGAGGGCGGCCGCCACCTGCGGAAGCACATCGGATGATTCACGGAGTCCCTGCATGACGCCGATCAAGATCGGCCCGAGGAGGAAGAGGGGAACCAGGATCAGGATGCCGCTGAGCTCGCGAGCTCGGCGACTCGACTGCATACCGACACTGGCCGCCGTGACGGCCCGGGAGGCGACGATGGCGATCAGCACACCGATGATCGCGCACACTGCGGCGGTGGCCGCGGCGAGCGGATACCGGATCCACGCGAACACGGTCGCGAGCCCCGCGATCGTGGTGATCAAGCCCGGCACCCCGAGCACACCGGTGATCGTCAACCCGATCAGAAGGGTGCGCAGCGGAATCGGGAACTGCGCGAGCTTGGCCGGCTCGAGCGTCTGGTCGATTCCGGTGAGCACGAGCGGGAGGATGATCCACCCCGCCGTCACAGCCGAACCCGCGATGACGACGACGGTGGTCGCCAGATCGAGCGTGGAGAAGAGCCCGAGAACCACGAGGCCGCCGACAACGACCACGAGCACACCGAGGCCGTAGAGCGCACCGATGACCGTGGCGATCAGCTGCCAGGTGCTGCGCTTGAGCGAGTTCGCAAGCACCTGCAGCCGCAGTCTTACGAGCGCCGCAACCATTCCGGCTCCTCCGCGTGGTGGCGCCCGCCCACGAGTTGGACGAAGCGATCCTCGAGCGATTCGCCGGCGCGCACATCCTCGACCGTGCCGGCGGCGAGTACCCGGCCCGCCGCGACAACCGCGACGTGGTCGCACATGCGCTGCACGAGGTCCATGACGTGGCTCGACACGATCACCGTGCCACCACCCTGGACGTACCCGGTCAGGATGTCGCGGATATTGGCAGCCGAGACCGGGTCGACCGACTCGAAGGGCTCATCGAGCACAAGCACGCGCGGTGCGTGCACGAGCGCGCACGCCAGGGCGATCTTCTTGGTCATACCTGCGGAGTAGTCGACGACGACGGTGCCAGCGGCGCTCTCAAGGTCGAGCAGGCGCAGCAGATCGGCGACGCGTGTCGCAACGGTCGCCCGGTCGAGGCCGAACAGCATGCCGTTGTAAGTGACGAGCTGTTCCCCGGTGAGGCGATCGAAGAGCTTCACGCCGTCGGCGAGGTTGCCGATCAGCGCTTTGGCGCGCAGGGGATCGGCCCACATGTCGACTCCGAGAATGGTCGCCGTGCCGGCATCCGGCGGAAGCAACCCGGTGGCCATCGACAGCGTCGTGGTCTTACCCGCTCCGTTCGGCCCGACAAGTCCGTAGAACGAGCCGACCGGGACGGTCAGATGCAGGTTGTCAACGGCGAGATTGGCCCCGAAACGCTTGGTCAAACCATGCAGTTCGATCGCCGGAGCGGATGCCTCGGGCAGAGCTTGCCCGGCTGTCGCCGCGGATGGTGCAGGGGTATCGGTCACGAGGTCCTCCTCTGGTCCGGTGCTTCCACCGTAGCCAAGGCTGGGCGGATGGACCTCCACCCAGAGGAGGAGGTGATCTCAGTCCTCCGTGATTTCGATCTGCCGGAACATGTCGGCACCGACTGCCCGGCGCATCGCATCCAGCAGATCGTCGGGCACCGGCGAATCGACCGTGAGCACCGACAGCGCGCGGCCGGTGGCATCCGGGTGGGCGACCTGCAGACCCGCGATGTTGATGTTCGCGTCACCGAGCTTCTGCCCGTAGATCGCAACGATGCCGGGGCGATCGGCGTACCGCATCACGACGTGGTACCTCTCGAGCGCGACCTCGATGTCGTAACCGTTGATACCGACGACCTTGGGCACCATGCGGGTTCCCGCCAGCGTGCCCGAGACCGTCAATACCGAGCCGTCGGCCAGGGTGCCGCGCAGTTCGGTGATGTTGCGGTACAGCGGGCTCTCGGCCTCGACGATGAGTCGCGTCTCGATGCCCCGCTGCTCGGCGAACAGCGGCGCATTGACGTACGACACGTTCTCGCTGACGATGTTCGTGAAGATACCTTTGAGGGCAGCGAGGCGGTAGACGCTGACGTCGTATGCCGCGAGCTCGCCGCGCACCTCGATGTCGAGGCTCGTGAGTGCACTCTGAGCGAGCCCGGTGAAGAACTGGCCCAGCTTCTCCACGAGGGCGATCCCGGGGCGGACGAAGGGGTCGATCACACCGCCGGCGACGTTCACGGCATCGGGCACGAGGTCGCCCTCGAGCGCGAGCTTGACCGAGCGCGCGACCGAGACTCCGGCCTTCTCTTGCGCTTCTTCGGTGGATGCGCCGAGATGCGGGGTGACGACGACGTTCGGCAGATCGAGCAGCCGACGTGCGGGTGAATCCGCCTTCGGCGGCTCGCTCGAGAACACGTCGAGGCCTGCACCGGCGATCTCACCCGTGGTGAGCGCGGTGTAGAGCGCATCCTCGTCGATGAGTCCGCCACGGGCCACGTTGATCACGAACGCGGTGGGCTTCATCGCCGCGAGCTGCTCCGTGCCGATCATCCCCGTCGTCTCGGGGGTTTTCGGCATGTGGACCGTCACGAAGTCGCTCTGGCGGAGCACCTCGTCGAGCGACAGCGGCTCGACCTGGAGCTGCTGCGCACGCGCCGGGGTGATGTAGGGGTCGTATCCGATGACACGCACACCGAAGGCGCGCAGGCGCTCGGCGATGAGCGCGCCGATACGACCGAGCCCGACGATTCCGACAGTCTTCTCGAAGAGTTCGGTGCCGGTGAACGAACTGCGCTTCCATTCGCCCTGGGCAAGCGACGCGTGTGCGGCCGGGATGCGGCGGGCCAGGCTCAGGATGTGGCCGATCGTCAGTTCGGCCGCCGAGATGATGTTCGAGGTGGGCGCGTTGACGACCATGACACCCGCGGCGGTCGCCGCCTTGATGTCGACGTTGTCGAGTCCGACGCCTGCGCGGGCCACGACTTTCAGCACGGGAGCCGCAGCGATGGCCTCGGCATCGATCTTGGTCGCCGAACGAACGAGCACGGCGTGCGCGTCGACGAGGGCCGCGAGCAGCACCGGGCGATCGGTTCCGTCGATCTGACGCACCTCGAAGTCGGGGCCGAGGGCATCGATCGTGGCGGGAGAGAGTTCTTCGGCAATGAGGACGACGGGCTTCGTCACAGATCTTCCTTCGGGGGCGGTGCGCGACGATGAAACGCGCGACGGCAATGCGGTGGGAGCGCCGCGTCAGCCCGCCATGCAGACACGGCGACGGGGCGGTGTCAGCCTACCGTGGCGAACTCGACCGGCCCGACTCCGTGACGCGGGCCGTCACGATGCCTATGCGTTCATCCCCCGAGGAGCGAGGCGCCGTTCGAATAGGCGTACGCCAGGATGTTCAGCCAGAACACCGCGACCACAGCGAGGCCGCACAGCATCACGAGAAAGAACGGCAGCGCGCGACGACGCCAGGCGATGGCGAAACCCCCGGCGAACACGACGATCGGGAAGACGATCGCGAGGGAGAGCACGAACCAGCCGAGGCCATTGATGCCGAGCGGCCCGGTGGCCTGCGTGACGAGGAGGGTGACGGCGTTCCACACCACGTAGGCATAGAACAGACCGAAGACCGCCGCGATCGTGAAGATGATCCCGGTCGGCAGCGCGGATGCGCGCGCGGGGCGCTCCACGGCGCTCACGCGCTCACCCCCAACATCAGCAACGGCCAGGGCACGAGAAGCACGACTCCGGCGATGAGCCAGACCCACCGCATCCACGGGCGACCTCCGCGCGTGAGAACGTGCACGGTGAGGAACCAGATGACCGGGGCGAGAGCTGCGAGCCACACCCCGACGAGGTTGCCGCTCTGCCACATGACGGGAGCTTCGCCGTCCGACGGCGAGATGAGGTCTCCGGCGACGCCCGACAGACGCAGCCCGCCGATGACCCAGCCGATCGCATAGAGCAGGTAGATGCCGGCGATCACACCCGTGGCAATAAGAGCGGCGTTGCCCATCGCCGGCCGGTCGCCCGGCATCGTGACGGAGCCGTCGGACTCGACGCGACCGACCTCGTTGCTGCCTTTGCCGACCGCCGTGAACCCGCCGGGGAGGGCGGGCCCTGATTCGGCCTGGTCTTCTGTCGCCGTGGGTGCGTCGGATTCCGTCTCGGACGTGCGCACGTTCTTCGGCGGCACGTCGGCGGACGCCGAGGCGCGTGTCGGAGGTGATGCGGGCGCGACATCCAGAGTCGGGTCCTCGTCGCCA
>JAHIOK010000263.1 GCA_018895315.1 Actinomycetota bacterium
CCGGTGAGGTAGTTCGTCTCGACGCGCTGGCGCAGGAAGTCCGCGTAGCTGGTGGGCTCGGAGTGCCCCAGGATGCGGCTCGACAGGGCCTGCAGCACGGCGGTTCGCGGGTCGCCCTTCGCCGTGTGGGTGCTCGAGAGGTACAGCCGGCCGTTCTTGATGTCGGCGACGCTCCGGGTGGTCTTGGGTAGATCGGGCACGTAGTGGAGCGTGAACCCCAGGTGGGCGGCGATGTCGGATGCCGAGCGCTGGGTCAGCGGACCACCGGGGTGGTCGACGGCGTCGAGAATACGGCGTGCGTGCAGCTCGAGGTCGGGGAAGTAGTTGTCCTGGGTGCGCATCAAGCGCCGCAGCGCGACGTTCGCGCGACGAGCCTCTTCCGGGGTCGCCGCCCGCTCGTCCTTCAGCCGATCGATCTCGCCCTGGAGCGCGAGCATCGCTTTGAGCGCCTCGGAGGGCATCGTCTTCCCGATCCGGAAGGGCGTGATGCCGAGCGCCTGGAAGGTGGAGCCCTTCATCGCGCGCTCGAGCGAGATCTCCAGCGTCGACCGCTCATCGAGCGGCTCCGACTCCAGCAATGCGTCGAGACTCGTGCCGAGCGCGCGCGCGATCGACTGCAGCAGCGTCAGTTTCGGTTCACGACGACCGTTCTCGATCATCGACAGCTGACTCGTCGCCCGCCCCACGGCACTCGCGAGTTCGTCGAGTGTCATTGCGCGGTCGGTGCGCAGCTGGCGGATACGCCGCCCGATCGTCAGTGAGTCCACATCCCCATCGTCAGCGACATCCGGAATCGAATCCTGGTCGAGAAAGCTCGTCATATGGCGATTCTGTCACGAAAGCAGAATATTGATGAAAGTTCACAACCGGATTGGTCATTCGGGTGGCTCAATTTCACACACAGTGGGTTCAAGACCACCGCAGAGGCCTCGAGCTGACGCATCCGGCCACTCGTTCACAGGAGACCGACATGACGATCCAGTCCACCCCCGGCAACGCGCCCCTCCGTGCGGGCGACCAGACGCAGACCGCCGCCGAACTCCAGGAGATCTGGAACACCGACCCCCGGTGGGACGGCGTCGAGCGCACCTTCACCGCCGAGGACGTCATCGCCCTGCGCGGCTCGGTGCGCGAAGAGAGCACTCTCGCCAAGCGCGGAGCCGAGAACCTGTGGAACCTCCTCCACACCGAGGACTACATCCGCGCTCTTGGCGCCTACACGGGCGGCCAGGCCGTGCAGCAGGTGCGAGCGGGACTGAAGGCCATCTACTTGAGCGGTTGGCAGGTCGCCGCCGACGGCAACCTCGCCGGTCAGACCTACCCCGACCAGAGCCTGTACCCGGCGAACTCGGTGCCGTCGGTCGTGCGTCGCATCAACAACGCACTGATCCGCCAGGACCAGATCGAGCACGCCGAGGGCGAGATCACGCAGGACTGGATCGCGCCGATCGTGGCGGATGCCGAGGCCGGCTTCGGCGGACCACTGAACGCCTACGAGCTCGCACAGTCGCTCATCCAGGCGGGCGCTGCCGGCATCCACTGGGAAGACCAGCTCGCGAGCGAGAAGAAGTGCGGCCACCTCGGCGGCAAGGTGCTGGTGCCCACGCAGCAGCACATCCGCACCCTGAACGCGGCACGCCTCGCGGCCGACGTCTCAGGAGTGCCGACGGTCATCATCGCCCGCACCGATGCCCTCGCCGCCGACCTGCTCACCAGCGACGTCGACGAGCGCGACCGCGAATTCACCACCGGCGAGCGCACGTCCGAGGGTTTCTACCGGGTGACCCCCGGATTGGATGCCGTCATCAGCCGTGGCCTCGCATTCGCCCCCTACGCCGACCTGATCTGGGTCGAGACCGGCGAGCCCGACATCGAGCTGGCGCGCAATTTCGCGAAGGCGATTCACGCGGAGTACCCCGGCAAGCTGCTGGCGTACAACTGCTCGCCGTCGTTCAACTGGAAGCGTCACCTCGACGACCAGCAGATCGCGACGTTCCAGCAGGAGCTGGCCGATCTGGGCTACAAATTCCAGTTCATCACCCTCGCGGGATTCCATGCTCTGAACTACTCGATGTTCGAACTCGCCACCGGCTACGCCGACCGCGCCATGAGCGCGTACGTCGAGCTGCAGGAGGCCGAGTTCGCCGCCGAAGCGCAGGGGTACACCGCCACCAAGCACCAGCGCGAAGCCGGAACCGGCTACTTCGAC
>JAHIOK010000264.1 GCA_018895315.1 Actinomycetota bacterium
CACCTTGACCGACGACGCCACCCGCGCCCGCTTCGGCTCGTCGGCGCGGCGGTCGGTGCTGCGCAGGACCTGGACCACGGTCGGCGACGAGCTGCTGGCGCACTACGCCGAGGTCATCGGCGCGGCCGCCGCGGCCGCCGCCTGACGTGCGCATCGTCCAGCTGGCCAACTTCTACGGCCCCCGCTCCGGCGGTCTGCGCACCGCGCTGCTCCGCCATGCATTCGGGGCAGATCACCCCCACCGCGGCCTGCGTCTGACACTCGGGACAGATCGTGCGCAGGCATCGCTGACAGAGCACGAAACTCTGCCGATCGGGATGCCGATAGCAGTAGTTGTCGCGATTTTGAGTGAACTCGGTCGAGGCCACGGCTGGGGTGATCGAGAAGCGGACTAGGCCGCGACGATGTCGACGGACTCGAGGACGACGGGCTCGATCGGGCGGTCGCCGGCCCCGGTCGGCACGGCAGCGATGGCGTCGACGACGGCGCGGGACGCGTCATCCGCGACCTCACCGAAGATCGAGTGCTTGCCCTGCAGCCACGGCGTCGGGTCGGTGGTGATGAAGAACTGCGAGCCGTTCGTGCCTTCGACCGCGCCCGTGATCGCGTTGCGACGCAGACCGGCGTTCGCCATCGCGAGCTTGTAGGGTGCGGCGAAGGTGAGCTCTCCGTTGATCTCGTCGTTGAAGTTGTAACCGGGGCCGCCGGTGCCCTGACCGAGCGGGTCGCCGCCCTGGATCATGAAACCGGGGATGATGCGGTGGAAGACGATGTTCGTGTAGAGCGGGCCGACGCCGGGCTTGCCCGTGGCGGGATCGGTCCACTCGCCGGTGCCGTCGGCGAGGCCGACGAAGTTCTTGACGGTGTGAGGTGCGTGGTCACCGAACAGGTTGACGACGATGTCGCCGTGGTTGGTGTGCAGGGTGGCGACAGCGGTGTGATGAGACATAGGTACATTCTTTCAGAGTTCTGTACAACCCCTCCCGGTCTGGGCGAGGTCTGGCAAGATGGGGACAGACAACCCCCATCGACAGGGAGGGCACCCCGTGAGCGTTAGCCGCAAGCGCAAGAAAGAACTTCGCAGACTGCAAGACCAGGCAAACAAGCTGTGGGAGACGCAGCAGGTACTCGTCGGCGAAGCCGCAACGGTCGCCCGTGAGGCCGGACGCCAGCTGGGCAACTACAGCAAGGAGCAGGTCGTTCCGGCGGTCCAGGAATCCTACGGTCGCTACGCAGCGCCGTACGTCGATAAGGGCGTGAACTTCTCCAAGCACGTGCTCACCGATCGCGTCGTCCCCACCGCGGGTGCCGTCGTCGGCTCCGCACTGTCGGTCTGGGACGCCGCCAACGACACACGTCAGCGTCTCGCCGCGGGCAAGGGTTTCGACATCGACGCCAAGCTCTACGCCAAGCGCGCCGACAAATACGGCAAGAAGGCATCCAAGAAGATCGCCGCCAAGCTGGCGGCACTCGAACCGGCCCGGCAGAAGAGCGGCATCGGCGCCGGTGGCGTCATCGCCATCATTCTCGGTGTGGCGGCTGCCGCCGGCATCGCGTACGCCGCGTGGCAGACGCTGCGGGCGGATGACGAACTCTGGGTGGCCGACGACCCGCTGCGTGCCCCCGACGCGTGAAGTGAGCGACCCGACCACTCGGGTGCGTGACGCGGCATCCGCGCGCGGACTCGAGATCGAGATCATAGAGCGGCCGCGGGCGGGAACCCTCGCCGAGGCGGCCGCTCTTCTCGGTCTCAACGCGGCCGACATCGTGAAGACGTTGGTGGTCAAACGCAGCGACGACACCTACTTGTTCGCACTGATTCCCGGTGATCGATCGATCTCATGGCCGAAACTTCGTGCGGTGGTCGGCGTGAACAAACTGCAGCTTCCGGATCCCGCTCGAGCACGGGCCGCTACCGGCTATGAGCGAGGAACGATCGTTCCGATCGGGAGCTCGACGGACTGGCCGATCTTCGCCGACGAAGCCATCGTCGGCAAACGTGTGGCCATGGGTGCCGGCGCACACGGTCACAGCCTGTTCGTGGATGCCGACGATCTGATCGCGGCCTATGGCGCCACCGTCGCCGACATCTCACAGCCCGCCGAGCAGTCGGGTCAGTAGACCAAGTCCGCCATCTTCAGCGCGATGTCGACGAGCTTCACCCGCTGCAGCGAGCGCACCCTCGCCAGCGCGAACCATTCGGCACGGTCAGTCGACCCATCCTTCTCATTGCGCAGCTTCCCGCCCGTGATCTTCGCGCGGTAGACGATGCGCACCGCGTGCAGTGGCGATGTCGCGTCTCCGATGCGCTGGGTGGCAGGAATGACCCGAGAATGGACGCCGAGCAGATCGCCGATCTGCGCGCGATAGCCGGTCTCTTCCCTCACTTCGCGGCGGGCGGCGCGCTCCGGATCCTC
>JAHIOK010000265.1 GCA_018895315.1 Actinomycetota bacterium
AGGCGAAAACACCCAAGCGCAAGCGCTGAACGAACCACATCGTCGATCCACAGGAGTGACAATGACGAGCAGATATCCAGGTCTAGCCGGACGCTCGGTCGTCGTCACCGGCGCCGCCGGCGGACAGGGCCTCGCGACCGCGCTGCTGCTCGCCGAATCGGGCGCTCGCGTCATCGCGACCGATCTCTCTCAGCCCCCCGCCGCTCTCGAGGGGACCTCGGTGGACTACCGGGTTCTCGATGTCGCAGACGAAACGGGGTGGCAGACCCTGGCCGCCGACCTCACACGCACGGCGGACGGCGCGCCTCTGCGCGGTCTCGTCAACAACGCGGGAATCACTCACCGCACTCGCCTCGGCAGCACCGAGCGCGCCGATTGGGACCGCGTACTCGCCGTGAACGTCACGGGCGCGATGCTCGGCATCCAGGCGCTCGCGCCGCTCATGGGCGAAGGATCGTCGATCGTCAACATCGGGTCATCCGCGGCGCTCACCGCGCACTACCCGGTGGCCTACACCGTCAGCAAGTGGGCGCTGCGCGGGCTGACGCACGTGGCGGCGACAGAGTACGGCCCTCGCGGAATCCGGGTGAACATCGTGCACCCCGGCTTCATCGAGACACCCATGACCGCCAACGCCCCCGGCGCGATGCGCGAGGCGCAGCTCGAACTGACGCCGCTCGAGCGCATGGGCACGGCGGTGGAGGTCGCGCAGGTCGTCGCATTCTTGATCTCGGATGCCGCCGCCTATGTCTCCGGCGCCGAGATCCCCGTCGACGGAGGCGCGACGTCGTCCTCCGGCGTCAAGGTGATGTCGGATCGCATCGCCCGCGCGTAGTCAGCGCTGCGCCCTCAGCCCACCGATCTGAGCGTCTCCGCCGCCGTGCGCGCGCCGCGCACGGCGATCGCGACACTGGTGAGCGTCGGGTTCATCGTGTTCGCGGTCGGAATCGTGCCGTTTCCGCCGATGAGAAGTCGGTCGACGCCCCAGACCCGCGACCAGGGATCGGCGACCGAGGTGCCGTCGTCGGTGTCGCCGATCCGGGTCGTGCCCATGTAGTGCAGGCTCGACCCATTCGGCATGAGCCGCGGCTCGGCGACGAACACGCCCAGAGCTTCGCCGACCTGGCGCAGATCGGCGGTGGCCGCCTCGATCTCGCCGAGCTCGGCATCCGTCAGTTCGTAGTCGACCGTGAAGTTCGGGAAGCCCCGGTAGTCCCGTTCGTCGTCCGTGAACGTGAGGCCGTCCTCGACGCGCGGACGCTTGCGCAGCCCGTTGCCCATGTTGACGAAGCCCCACCTGTTGCCGAGGAACGGGCTGTCTTCCGGCAACGGAAACGGCGTGTTCTCGGAGTACATCACCTGCAGCGAGAACGGGTGCCCGGGTTCGGAGAAGGGGATGCGGTTGACGGCCGCGACGGGGTCAGCGGCGTGCTTCGCGCGCTGGGCGAGCTCGGCATCCAGTTGAGCTTCGGTGGCGAAGCGGCCCATCTTGTCGGCGTCGAGGGCGACCGTCGTGATCACGACGGGGTGCTCGGTGAGGTAGCGACCGAGAGCCGTGGGACGGATGCCGGAGGCCCACAGCAGCTGCGGAGACCGGAACGCGTCCGCGGCGACGACGACGAGGTCGGCCGCGACGAAGGATGTCTCCCGCGTGCGCAGATCTTCGACGGTGACCCCCGTCGCGCGGTCGCCGTCGCGCTCGATGCGGCGCACGAGCGACAGGTCGCGCAGCTCGAACCGCTCGGCGAGCGGGTTGCCGTCTTCGATGAGCGGGCCGAGCACGAAGTCGGTACCGCCCCAGCGCATGGATCCGTCGGGCTGCGGCTCGCCCGAGACGGGCAGCGTGCTGACGCCGTACCCCGCGGGGAGGCGACCGGCGAACGTCTCAGCCAGCAGCGAGCGAATCGCACCACCCACCGCGGAGTCGGCGAATGCCGCGTTTTGCACGTGCAGCAGACGCTTCGCGACTTCGAGAAGCTCGTCCCACTCGACATCGTCGATGGGTCATCGAGCGTGTCTATGCCGCTGTCTCCGACGCGGCGCAGAGGCGCCGGCAGTCCTCGTGGGCAGAGCTGCGGTCAGAGGAGCCGGAGCTCGCCGTCGATGTCGCCCGCGGTGCGCCGGAGCAGCGGGAGGTACGCCTCGAGCAGGTGCTCGACCGAGTCACGCGTAGCACTGGTGGACACATTGATCGCAGCGAGCACCACACCGTCGCGCCCGTGCACGGGCGCGGCGATCGAGCGCAGTCCGGGCTCGAGCTCGCCGTCGACGAGCGACCAGCCCTGCGCGCGTACCCGGTCGAGTTCGGCACGCAGCATCGACGAGTCGGTCAGCGTGCGATCGGTGAAGCTCGGCAGCCCGGATGCCGCGAGTGCGGCGTCCGCCGCGGCATCCGGCATCTGCGCCAGAAGCACGCGCCCCATACTCGTCGCGAACGCCGGAAACCGGGTGCCGATCGTGATGCGCACGCTCATGATGCGGCCGGTCGGGACGCGGGCGACGTAGACGATGTCGGTGCCGTCGAGGACCGCCGCCGACACGCTCTCACCGACCTCGCGCGAGAGCGCCTCGAGGTGCGGCTGCACGATCTCGGGGAGGGACAGGGCCGACAAGTAGCTGAAACCGAGCTCGAGCACGCGCGGCGTGAGGGCGAAGACGCGGGCATCCGACCGCACATAGCCGAGAGTTTCGAGCGTGAGCAGAAAGCGCCGGGTCGCCGCGCGCGTGAGCCCGGTGCGGCGCGCGACCTCACTGAGAGTGAGTGCGGGGTTCTCGGCGTCGAACGCACGGATCACGGCGAGTCCCCGTGCGAGAGACTGCACGAACTCCGCGGATGCCTCGGGGGGATCGGCTTCGCTCACCGGGCCACCCTATCCTCCGGCTCGGGTCACTCGGATCCTCAGTCGGTCGTGGCGACGTGCTCGGCGAACTGGCCGGGCCATGCCATCACGCCATAGGGCGTGCGGGCGATCACCAGCTTGCTGTCGCGGATCAGCGCGTGCAGGCGGGTGGCGGTTTTCACGGGGTGCGAGCGGTCGCCGGTCCAGGCCAGGATGAGGGTCGGCACGTCGATGCGCGAGATCGCCTTGCGATCGGGCAGATCGGTGGATGCCGCGCCCCGAAGGATCGTGGGCAGCAGGCCCTCCGCCACCGCCGGGCGCGTCTCGGGCGCATCGGCGATCGCGGGAGGCGCGGGAGCCGTACTGCCGAGCTCGATGAACGCGCGGATGCCTTGGCGCTCGACGACTTTCGCATTGACCTTGTAGGTTGCCGACTGCGCTCGCCGCGTCTTCCACGCCGTCGGAGGGATCGCCAGGGTCAGGCTGCGGAACCGGCGCGGCTCGCGTGTGGCGGCGTGCAGCAGGGTGCCGGTCCCCATCGATGGCCCGACCGCGTGCACCTTCTCTCCGGGCGCGGCGTGATCGAGCACGGCGAGCAGGTCGTCAGCCAGCCGGTCCCAGCGATACGCCGCGGGATTCGGGGTGCCGGTCGACTCTCCATGTCCGCGCGCGTCGTAGCGCAGCACGCGGTGGCCGCGCAACGCACGGCCGAGGTCGAGGCCCAGCTGGGCATCGCGCTCACGGCTGGAGGTGAGGCCGTGCAACTGGACGACCAGGGGTCCGTCGTCGCCG
>JAHIOK010000014.1 GCA_018895315.1 Actinomycetota bacterium
CACGGCCTCGGCGATGCGGCGACTCCACGTCGCGCCGACCGGAGTCGCGAGCTCGAGAATCTCATTCCCGATCGAGTACATGATGACGCTCGGATGGTTGACGTCTTTCGCGACCATCGCCGCGACATCCTGCTGCCACCGTTCGGGGAAGACGATCGATGCGTCGAACGCCGTCTTCGACCGGGTCCATACATCGCTGAGTTCATCCATCACGAGCACGCCGTGCCGGTCGCACGCGTCGAGCATCGCGCGACTGGCGGGGTTGTGGGCACTGCGGATCGCATTGAATCCCGCGCGCTTGAGCAGCCGGATTCGGCGGTCTTCGGCGCCGTCGACGGTCGCCGCGCCCAGCGGGCCGTTGTCATGGTGCACGCACGCACCGCGCAGGTTCACGTGCTGCCCGTTGATGCGCAGACCGCGCTCTGGATCGACCTGTAGGCGACGGATGCCGAACCGCGTGCGCTCCTCGTCGAGCAGAGCGGCGCCCGGCCCATCGGAGGCCTCGGACAACGCGGAGTGCACCTCGTACAGTGCGGGCGAGTCCGGGCCCCAAAGATCAGGGTCCATTACGGCAAGACGCACCCGCGCGGTGGCGCTCACACCGGGAAGCAGGGTGAGCGGCGCGCTCGCCTCCGCCACGGTCACGCCGTCCGGCCCGGTGATCGACCAGGAGACGCGAGTCGTGCGCGTGTGCCGCGTCTCGTTGCGAGCGGTGGTCGCGATCTCGACGATTGCGCGCTCTTCCTCGATGTCGGGGGTCGTGACACGCACACCACCGAGTTCGATGTGCACGGGGTCGGCGACGATCAGGTGCACAGGGCGATAGATGCCGGCACCGGAATACCAGCGACTGTCCTTGTGCGCGCGGGCTTCGACCGCGATGGTATTGGTCTCGCCGAAACGGAGGAACGCATCGGCTGTCACGACGAACGCCGTATAGCCATGGGGCTCGTGCGCGGCGAACTCTCCGTTGACGAAGACGACGGCATCACGGTAGACGCCCTCGAACTCGATCACCACCGTCTTGTCGCGCCACTCCTCGGGGACGTCGAAGGATTTCGTGTACTCGAAGACACCACCGGGGTGGTACCCGGTGTTCACCCCTCCCCCGGAGTCGACCGAGCGCGGCAGATCTCGCACGGCATCGTGCGGCACCGTCACGGGCTGCGGTGCGGTGGCCCCAGACGCCTCGAAAGCGCCGAGCTTCGGGCCGACGGCCCATCCTTCGTGGAACGGAACGCGGATCACGGTGTGGACTCCTCAGGGACGGGCGCGGGCATTGCGGCAGCACAGCGGTGCCCGCCGATGGGTGCCGCTGCAGGTCTGGTCAGATGACGGCAGCGATGAAGTTGCGGAAGAAGGCGCGGAGGGCGACGGCCATATCGACCACTTCTCGATCGAGCAGCCACTGCACCTGGAGGCCGTCCATCATGGCGATCGTCGCTACGGCCGCTCCCCGCGGGTCGATGCCGTCGGCGAGCAGACCGTCGCGATCGATCCGCTCGAACGCGTCGGTGATGCGCGCGCGGGTGAGTTCGTAACGGCGCACGAAATAGTCGTGCGCCGGGTGATCGGACGAGGTCGCCTCTGCCGAGAGCGTGCAGTAGAGCTCGACGACTCCGGGAATCGACGCGTTGTACTCGGCCAGCGTCACCAGCCCTCGGATCATGCTGACGCCATCGGGGTCGTCGAAGTGGACCATCGCCTCCGAGTGCTGGTCGCGACGCTCGAGCACCGCGGCCAGCAGCGCGCTCTTGTTCGGGAAGTGGTGGAGCAACCCCGCTTCGCTCATCTCGACGCGTGCGGCGATCTCACGCAGCGACCCCGATCGGTAGCCCGACTCGGCGAACACCTCGAGCCCGGCATCCAGGATCGCCTCACGCTTCGCCGAGGTCTTCGCGTACTCGCCGCGGGGCTTGCGCCGAGCTTGAGCCGTCGCATCCGTCACCCTCATCACCACCATCCCACTACGTCATCGGAGCGCGTGTTGCGGGCTAGTCTGCACCCTCGCATTGCGAAAACCTAACGACCATTAGCTTTTTCTCGCAAAAACCTAGTGATCATTCGTATTTGGTGCTAGCGTCCTCGACCAGAGGCGATCCGCAGGGGTATCGCCCATCAGAAGGGACCAAGGATGTTCCGTTGGAAGGCCACAGCAGCCGCCCTCGCCATCACTGCCCTCGCGCTCACCGGTTGCTCCGGTAGCGGCGGGGATTCGAGCAGCAGCACAGGCGGCACACTTACGCTCGGTGCGATCATCGCACCCACCACGTTCGACCCGGCCGGATCCGAGTGGGGCAACCGTGCCCCGTACTACCAGGCGGTCTTCGACACCCTCCTGCTTGCATCGTCGGATGGCACGATCCAGCCGTGGCTCGCCACCAAGTGGGCCTACAACGACGACAAGACGGAGCTGACCCTCACTCTTCGCGACGACGTCACGTTCACCGACAACAGCAAGCTCACCGCCGGCGTCGTGGTGAAGAACCTCGAGCGCTTCAAGGCCGGCACCTCGCCGGACGCCTCGTACTTCGCGGATGTGAAGAGCTTCACGGCCCCCGATGACACCACCGTCGTCATCTCGTTGAACGCCCCGAACCCGGCGTTGCTCAACTACCTGACGCGCGACCCGGGGCTCATCGGATCCGAGGCATCGCTCTCGAGCGCCGACGTCGGCACGACTCCGGTCGGCTCCGGTCCATACCAGCTCGACACCGCCGCGACCGTCACGGGCACGAGCTACACATACACGGCGAACCCGAACTACTGGAACAAGGATGTCCAGCACTACCAGAAGCTCGTGATCAACGTGCTCGCCGACCCGACGGCCTCGCTGAACGCGATCAAGGCCGGCGAGGCGAACGGTGTCAAGCTCGCCAACAACGACAGCCTCACCGAGGTCGAGGGTGCCGGCTGGACCGTCAACTCCAACGAGCTCGACTTCCAGGGCATGCTGCTACTGGACCGTGGCGGATCGATGAACTCGGCCCTCGCCGATGTGCGCGTTCGTCAGGCGATCAACTACGCCTTCGACCGGGAGGGTCTGCTGAAGGCACTGCAGAGCGGCCACGGCACCGTCACCGAGCAGGTGTTCGCGGCGAACTCGAAGGCTTTCGACGCGTCTCTCGACAGCACGTACTCCTATGACCCCGCCAAGGCCAAGGAACTGCTGAAGGAGGCCGGCTACGGCAACGGCCTGACGATAGCGATGCCGACCTCGACGGTGCTGGGTGCCAACACCTACACCCTGATCGCCCAGCAGCTGTCCGATGTCGGCATCACGGTCGAGCCGACCGACCCCGGCGCCAACTTCATCGCCGATCTGCTCGCTCCGAAATACCCGGCTGCGTTCATGGCGCTCGAGCAGAACCCGGACTGGCAGCTCATCCAGTTCATGATCTCGCCGACCGCGATCTTCAACCCGTTCAAGTACAGCGACCCGCAGGTCAACGACTACATCAAGCAGATCCAGTTCGGTGACGACGCCACCCAGGCATCGGTCGCCAAGGAGCTGAACAAGTACATCGTCGATCAGGCCTGGTTCGCGCCGTTCTACCGCGTACAGGGCAGCTTCGCGACGGATGCCAACACCACCGTCAAGATGATGCCGACGAACGCCTACCCCGCCATCTACGACTTCACGCCGAAGTCCTAGCCACGGCATCCCGGCCCGCCCGCGAGGGCGGGCCGGGAAACCCTGAACCTCCGGGAGCGAATCATGCTCATGTTCATCGTGCGCCGTGTCATCTCCGGCGTCATCCTCATCTTCGTCATCTCGTTCCTCGCCTTCACGCTGCTGTATCTGAGCGGCGGCGACATCGCGCGGCGGATCCTCGGCCAGTCGGCGACGGATGAGACCGTGGCGCTGAAGGCCAAGGCGCTGGGTCTTGACCGCCCGATCCTCGTGCAGTACTGGGACTGGCTGACCTCGGCGCTGGTCGGCAATCTCGGACGCTCGTGGACCACGTCGCAGTACGTCTCCGTGAGCCTCTCGAGCCGCCTCGCCGTCACACTCTCGATCGTCATCGGCGCGACGATCATCGCCGCGATCCTCTCGGTCGTTCTCGGTGTCCTCGCTGCCCGCCGCGGCGGATGGATCGATGCACTCGTGCAGTTCATCTCCGTCATCGGCTTCGCAATCCCCGGCTTCCTGATCGCGCTCGTTCTCGTTCTCGTGTTCGCGATCAACCTGCACTGGTTCAAGGCGACCGGCTTCGTTCCGATCACGACGTCCTTCGGCGGTTGGGTAGCCTCGGTCACCCTGCCGATCGCAGCCCTCTCGATCGGCGCGATCGCCTCGGTCTCGCAACAGGTGCGCGGCTCCGTGATCGACGCCATGTCGCGCGACTACGTCAGGACGCTCCGCAGTCGCGGCCTCTCGACCAACCGCGTCGTCTACAAGCACGTGCTGCGCAACGCCGGCGGCCCCGCCCTCGCCGTCCTCGCCCTGCAGTTCATCGGCCTCATCGGCGGTGCGGTGATCGTCGAGCAGGTGTTCGCTCTCCCAGGCATCGGCCAGCTGACGGTGACGGCCACCACGTCGGGCGACATCCCCGTGGTGATGGGTGTCGTCATCGCGACCGCCGTGATCGTGGTCATCGTGAATCTCCTGATCGACCTCGCGCAGGCCGCTCTCAATCCGAAGGTGCGACTCTCATGACCGCCATCGACGTTCCCGCCACGATCCCGACTCCCTCCGCGAAGGCGTCGCTTCTGCGACGCCTGGTGCGCCGGCCCGTCGGCCTGATCTCGCTGATCTTCCTCGGCCTCGTCGTCCTGATCGCACTGATCGGTCAGTGGATCGCCCCGTACGACCCGAACCTCGCCTCGCTCCAGCTCGTACTGGACCCCCCGAGCGCCGCCCACCTCCTGGGCACCGACGGTGCCGGGCGCGACGTGCTCTCGCGGCTGCTGGTCGCCACCCAGGTGAGCATCGCCGCAGCCCTCGTCGCTCTCGTCACCGCCCTGGTGATCGGCGTGATCTCGGGTCTGATCGCGGGCTACTACCGCGGCTGGTTCGATGCCGTCGCCTCGTGGGTGACCGCCCTGATCATGGCCCTCCCGGGCATCGTCGTGCTGCTCGCGGCGCGCGCCGTGCTCGGCCCCTCGGTGTGGCTGTCGATGTTGATCTTCGGCGTCCTGCTCGCCCCCGCCTTCTACCGGCTCGTCTACGCCGCGGTCACCGCGGTGCGTAGCGAACTGTATGTGGATGCCGCACGGGTGTCGGGCCTCAGCGACATCAGCATCATCGGGCGCCACATCCTCTCGGTCGTGCGCGCTCCGATCATCATTCAGTCCGCGATCATCGCGGGCATCGCGATCGCGATCCAGTCCGGCCTGGAATTCCTGGGCCTCGGCGACACCAGTGTTCCCACCTGGGGCTCGATGCTCAGCGATGCGTTCACAGCGATCTATAAGCAGCCGCTGCTGATGGTCTGGCCCTCGCTCGCGATCGCACTCACCTGCATCGCTCTCACGCTCCTCGCCAACGCGATGCGTGATGTGCTCGAGCGCACGGTCGTCGTCCGCCGCCGTCGGCGCCGCGCGGTCACCACCGCTACCGGCTCGATCACGTCGGTGACGACATCCATCCGTCTCGGCGACGGCGACAACCTCGATCTGGATGACTCGAGCCCGCTGCCCGTCGTCGGCGAGACGATCGTGCACCCCGACGATGCCAAGACCGCGTCGGCATCGCACGACGCCGTCCTCTCGGTCACCGACCTGCGCGTCGGCTACGACCAGTCCGACGGATCGACGCTGGACGTCGTACACGGCGTCTCACTGCAGGTGCGCAAAGGAGAGATTCACGGCCTCATCGGCGAATCGGGGTCGGGCAAGACCCAGACCGCGTTCGCGGTCCTGGGCCTCCTCCCCCGCGGCGGCCGCGTGGTCGCCGGCACCATCGACTTCGAGGGAACCGCGCTGCAGAACGGATCCGACCGGACGTATGCCGGCATCCGGGGTCGCCGCATCGGCTATATCCCGCAGGAGCCGATGTCGAACCTCGACCCGTCGTTCACGATCGGCAGCCAGCTCATCGAGCCGCTGCGCGTAGGCCTCGGGCTGAGCAAGAAGGACGCCACCGCCAAGGCGCTCGGACTGCTCGACCGCGTCGGCATCCCGAATCCGCAGCGCACGTTCGATGCCTACCCGTTCGAGGTCTCGGGCGGCATGGCCCAGCGCGTGCTGATCGCCGGTGCCGTCTCGACCGACCCCGACCTGATCATCGCCGACGAGCCCACGACGGCACTCGACGTCACGGTGCAGGCCGAGGTGCTCGATCTGCTGCGGGACCTGCAGCGCGAGCGCGGGATGGCGATGCTTCTGGTCACGCACAACTTCGGCGTCGTCGCCGACCTGTGCGACCGCGTCACCGTGATGCAACAGGGTCTGTTCGTCGAGCAGGGTCCCGTGCGCACGATCTTCACCCAGCCGAAGCACCCGTACACCCAGTCGCTGCTGGACGCGATCCTCGATGAGGGTCCGGCCCGCCCGCCTCTGGCGGCAGCTCAAGGAGGACTGTCATGACCGCGCTGCTCGAGGTCGACGACCTGGTCGTCGAGTATCCCGGCAAGGGGTTTCGCGCCCAGCCGTTCCGTGCCTTGAAGGGCGTCTCGATCGACATCAAGCCCGGCGAGACCGTGGGCCTGGTCGGCGAGTCGGGATCAGGGAAGACCACCCTGGGTCGTGCCGTACTGGGGCTCGCCCCGGTGAGCGGCGGATCGGTGCGCTACGACGGCAAAGAGATCGGGCACCTCAAGCGCCGCGAGCGCCGGGCGCTCAGCAGCGAGATCCAGGTCGTGTTCCAAGACCCGTACTCGTCGTTGAACCCCTCGCTGACGATCGCGCAGATCCTCGCAGAACCGCTCATCGCGCGCGGCGTCGCGTCGAAGGAGGCGAACACGCGCGTGCGCGACCTGCTCGACAGCGTGGGTCTGCCGGTGGATGCCGCGGGCCGCCTGCCCCGCGAGT
This sequence comes from Actinomycetota bacterium, assembly GCA_018895315.1. Classification (GTDB taxonomy): domain Bacteria; phylum Actinomycetota; class Actinomycetes; order Actinomycetales; family Microbacteriaceae; genus Microbacterium. Next base: position 6,976 of record JAHIOK010000014.1, read on the forward strand.
TCTCGGGGGGTCAGCGTCAGCGCATCGCGATCGCCCGCGCGCTCGCGCTCGACCCGAAGCTCATCGTGTGCGACGAGCCGGTATCGGCCCTCGACCTGTCGACCCAGGCGCGCGTGCTCGATCTGTTCATCGAGATCCAGGAGCGCACCGGCGTCGCCTACCTCTTCATCTCGCACGACCTCGCCGTCGTCCGGCACATCAGCCACCGCGTCGCGGTGATGTACCACGGCGAGATCGTCGAGATGGGCGACGGCGACCAGGTCACTGCGCGTCCGGAGCACCCGTACACGCAGCGCCTGTTCCTCGCCGCTCCCGTGCCGAACCCCGATCAGCAGGAAGAGCGCCGTGTCGCCCGCCGTGAGCTGATCGACGCTCAGGCTGCCGCCGCCGGCACCGCCGCCTGAGTCCGCACTCGCGGCCGCGTTCGGCGCGGCATCATCTCTCGGCGTTCCGCGCCACCCCGCTTCGGAAGGACCCTCCCGTGACCAGCCATGCCCATACCCCCGCCACCGAGCACCTCCAGCCGTTGCTCGAGAAACTCACCCTCGAGCAGAAGGCGGCGCTCGTGCAGGGCGCCGACTTCTGGACGACCGTCGCTCTGCCTGAGATCGGCCTGCGCGCGATGACGCTGTCCGACGGCCCCGCAGGAGTGCGCGGACCGCGGTGGGACGAGCGGGAACCGTCGCTGAACATGCCGTCGGGCTCGGCTCTGGCCGCCTCGTGGGATGTGGACCTTGCCTACCGGTACGGCGCGGCCGCGGC
>JAHIOK010000266.1 GCA_018895315.1 Actinomycetota bacterium
CGTGACAGCGGGTGACGGCGGAGTCGTGTCACTGCAGATCGGCGGCATCGACCTTGCGCAGACCGGCTACCTGTTGATCACGAGCCCCGCGGGAGATACGACGCGCGTGGATGTCGGGTCCTCCGCGAACGCGTCGGTGCCGAGCTATCGCGTCGGATCGAACACCCAGAGTGTTGTGACGGTCACGCCATACTCGCGGTTCGCGGTGCCCTCCGGACTCGCCGGTTCTCCCAGCGGGTCCGCGCGCACCGTCACGACGAACGGCATCGGTCGTCCGCTCACCCCCGTGTTGACTCTCACGTCGACCTCGAACGGCGACGGCACCTCGACGATCAGCGCAAGCGGGAGTGCCACCCCGAACGGCGATGGATCGACCATCCGCTTCGGGATCGTCGCCGGTGGCGATCCTTCCCCCTGCACGGTCTCGACCAGCGGTGCCTCGGCTTTGTTCACGGTGCTGGACGGTAACGAGTTCACGTACTCGCTGTGCGCGGAATCGTGGTTGGGCAGCACCTCCTTCGGGCGCAGTGAGACCAGCGGCACGGTTCGCGCGGTGCAGAGCGGACGAGCCCCTCGCGGCTACACGTTCGTCGTCGCGGCGGCGCCCGACGTCCAGACCGGCACCGCGTACTGGCGGGTGAAGGATGCGCCTACCTCGACCGAGCCCGTGCCGCGGAACAATCGCGTCGAGGTTCAGGGTCTGCCGTCATCCGTGATCGGCGCCGACCCCGGCATCCAGGTGCGGTACGTCCACACCATCTGGGGTACCGCGACCGCGTGGAGCACCGCGACGGCGGCACCGGGAAGCGCGCCGTATCAGGTGCGCGCCGACTGGTCCGTCCGAGCCTGTACGGCAGGCTCGCCGCTGGCCACCACGTCATCGTCGACAAACGCGCAAGGCGTGTCATCCTCGAACAACGGCCAGGCCGCGATCACGATCGACACCTCCCGCGCGGTCTACACGGATGCGGCGGGCACGCAGCTCACCCCGGATGCCTCCGGCAACGTCCCCGCCGGTGCCACCTCGGTCACCGGTCTCACCGTGAGCGTCGACTGGTCGGCGCAGGGCTGGGGACTGAATCCCGCGACCGACACCTTCGGAGGAACGTGCACCCCGTGATCTTCCCGACCTCCGACATCCGACCCGCCACAGAAGGACGCCCATGACCATCTCGCAGGAGCAGGCCACGTGGTTCGCGCAGACGTTCCGCCAACTGGCCGACAACGTCGAGCACGCCATCCTCGGCAAGCGCCACGTCATCGACCTCGTCCTCACGGCCATGCTCAGCGAGGGCCACGTGCTCCTCGAAGACGTTCCTGGCACAGGGAAGACTTCGCTGGCGCGCGCGCTCGCGCAGTCGGTGCAGGGCACGAACACCCGCATCCAGTTCACCCCCGATCTGCTGCCCGGCGACATCACCGGCATCACCGTGTACGACCAGAAGACGGGCGTCTTCGAGTTCCACGCGGGGCCGGTGTTCGCGAATATCGTGCTCGCGGATGAGATCAATCGCGCCAGTCCGAAGACGCAGTCAGCGCTCCTCGAAGTCATGGAAGAGGGAAAGGTCACGATCGACGGGGTGACCCGGCCGGTGGGGGTGCCGTTCATCGTCATCGCCACCCAGAACCCGGTCGAACAGGCCGGCACATATCGCCTGCCCGAGGCCCAGCTCGATCGCTTCCTCATGAAGACCTCGCTCGGCTACCCCGACCATGCCGCGACCGTGCGCATCCTCGATGGGCGAGCGGTTCCCACGAGCGCACTCGACCCGGTGATCAGCCCGCAGGCGCTCATCGGCATGGCGGAGCTCGCCCGCGACGTGTACGTGAACGCTCTCGTGCTCGACTACATCGCTCGCCTCGTGGATGCCACGCGGTCCGCCGAACAGGTGCGCCTGGGCGTCAGCATCCGAGGGGCGCTCGCGCTCACACGGGCGACGAAGGCGCGATCGATCTCACAGGGGCGCACGTATGCGACGCCCGACGACGTCAAGGCGCTCGCGGTCCCGGTGCTCTCGCACCGGCTGATCCTGCACCCCGAGGCCGAGTTCGACGGCGTCACTCCCGAAGCCGTGATCGGGCAGGTGCTGCTCGACGTGACGCCGCCGTCCCAGCGTGAGGCCGTATGACGGACCCCTCCCGATCCCTCACCCGCACCGCCTCCTCCTCCACGGAAGGGCTCACCGCCCGTACGACGGTCACGACCGCACGGCGCGGGCGTCTCGTGCGCGCCGCAGTCGCCGCGGTCGCGGCGACGCATCGTGCCCGCGTCGCCCTGATGGCGGTGGTGGCGTGGCTCGCGCAGACGGTGACCCCCGCGGGGTGGCTGATCATCGCGGCAGCAACGGTCGGCGTGGGCGTCGGATGGGCGCTGGGCTGGATCGAATGGTTACTCGCGGGGATGGCGTCGCTCATGCTCCTCGCCCTCAGCGCGCCGTTCCTGTTCGGCGCGCGAGGGTACGACGTGACCGTGCGTCTGCAGCACGAGCGGGTCGTCGTGGGTGACATGGTCGAGGGCGAGATCGACATCCGCAACATCGGCACCCGCACGGCACTGCCGGGCCGCATCGATCTGCCGGTAGGCGACGGCCTGGTCGAACTCGGTGTTCCCCTGCTTCGTCCCGGCCACGAGCTCTCCCAACCGGTGATGATTCCGGCGCTGCGACGCGGGGTGATCATGGTTGGTCCTGCCACCGCCGTTCGTACTGACCCCGTGGGGCTGCTTCGGCGCGAGCACGAGTGGGACGACGTGCACGAACTCTACGTGCACCCTCGAACCGTCGCGGTGCCGTCGACGAGCGCGGGACTGATCCGCGATCTCGAAGGCAATCCCAGCCGTCGCCTGGTCGACTCCGACATGTCCTTCCACGCGATCCGCGCCTACGCTCCCGGAGACTCTCGTCGTCAGATCCACTGGAAGTCGACCGCGAAGACCGGTCAGCTGATGGTGCGGCAGTTCGAGGAGTCGCTGCGCTCGCGGCTCGCGATCGTCTTGAGCGTCGCGGAGGGCGAGTACGCGACCGACGATGAGTTCGAGCTCGCGGTGAGCGCTGCGGCGTCACTCGGCACCCAGGCGGTACGCGACGGTCGCGATCTCGCGGTCGCGACGGGCGCCGAGATCCCGCGGGTGGTGCGCGGGCGGATGCGCTCCATCGAGCGACTGACCGCGACCGCCCCGCGCGCTCTCCTCGACGGCTTCTCGCGACTGCGCGCACTCGAGCACACCATGCCGCTCGAAGAGGTGTGCCGTCTGACCGTTGAAGCCTCCGGAGCGCTGTCGCTCGCCTTCGTCGTGTGTGGGTCGCAGGTCTCGCTCACGCGGATCCGGCAGTCGACGCTCGCGTTCGCGTCCGAGACCGCGGTGGTCGCGATCATCTGCGACGAGCGGGCACACCCGCGCCTGCAGCCGATCGGCGGCCTCACCGTGCTCACGATCGGAATGTTGGAAGACCTGGCCGGCTTGATGCTGCGGGGGGTCCAGACGTGAGCACGACGTCGCTGCGCACCCCGAACGTCATCGCCGGCACCCTCTACACCGTGACCGTGGCCCTTGTCGCCACGATTGCTGCGTGGCCCATCTACCAGAACGCGGGCTACGTCATCCTCGTCGTCTGCGCCGTGCTCGTCGCCCTTGCGATCGCGGCCGCGAGCCGTGCGGGGGCATGGCCGAGCTGGCTCGTCGTCGTCGTCACGACGGCGGCCGTGCTCGTGCTGGGCATGGGGCTCGCCGTCCCCACAGATTGGAGCGACCCCGCCGGCGTTCTTCTCGGGCTCCGTGACGTGGCTTTGGGGGCGGTGACCGGGTGGAAAGACCTCATCACCGTCGCGCTTCCGGTGGGCGGGTACCGCAACCTGCTCGTGCCGGCGCTGGTGGTCTTCCTGGTCGGAACACTCGTGACGGCCCTGCTCTCGTGGCGCGACAGCCGCGGGGGCGCGTTCGCCGCGGTGTCGGCCCTCGGGATGCTGTTCTTCGGGCTGGCCTTCGGCCGCCCCGAGACGAGCGCGAGTATCGCCGTCGGCCCGGTCGTCGTGCCGGCTCCGGTCGAGATGCTCGTAGGCGCGCTCAGCCTCGTGCTGACATTGTTCTGGTTGGCCTGGCGGGCGTACGAGCAGCGCCGCGCCTCGCTGCGCCGTGCCGCCGATTCGAGCGGTGTCCGTGTCTCTCGGCGCCGCACCGGCTCGGACGTCCGGCGCAGCGTGCTGGCGGGTTCGATGGTGCTCGTCGCCATCGTGATCGCCGCCATCGCCGCTCCCGCCGTCGCCGCAGGACAGGACCGTGCGGTGCTCCGCAGCGCGGTCGGCCCCGATCTCGCGATCCGCGCCGCGGTGAGCCCGCTGTCGCAGTACCGCAGCAATTTCACCGACGAGCGGTTTGCCACCGTGTTGTTCCGCGTAGAGGCGACCGACGGGACGCTTCCCGATCGGATCCGCATCGCGACACTCAGCGACTATGACGGCGCGACCTATCGGGTGGCCGCGGCCGATTCCGGGGGTTCTGCGGAGTTCCTGAGAGTCCCGTCCCGGCTCCCGGGCGTCGACGGACCCACCTCGACGGTGCACGTCGAGATCGAGGGGCTCGGCGGAATCTGGATGCCGACCTTCGGCGCGCTGCAGCGCGTCTCGTTCGGGGGGCCGGATGCGGCATCCCTCGCCGACGGGTTCTACTACAGTGCCGACCTGCACGCCGGAGTGATCACGACCGGCGGCGGCCTGCGCAACGCGGACGCGTACACCCTCACCGCCAGCGTCGACCCGCAGCGATCCATCGACCAGCTGTCGCCGCCCGGGGCGGCACCCCAGGGCGACGTGCCCGACAGCGTCAAGACATGGATCACCCAGCAGAATGCCGGAACGGGGGGTGCGGGACTCGCGACGCTCCTCGAGAGACTGCGGGAGCGCGGTTATCTCAGCCATGCCTTGACGGTCCCGGAGGGCGGTGCCGACTGGATGGCGTCCCTCGGCGCTGGGTACACATTCCAACCGAGCGCGTCGGGCCACTCGCTCGCGCGCATCGATACGATGTTCCGCGCGCTGCTGCAACGCGAAGCGGATGCCGCGGGCGAAGGCCCCGCGGCACCGCTGGTGGCGGCGATCGGCGACGACGAGCAGTTCGCCGTCGCGGCGTCGCTCATCGCTCAGCAGCTCGGCTTTCCGACCCGCGTCGTGATCGGCGCGAGGCTCAGCGGCGCGGACGATGGCGTGGCACCCTGTGTCGACGGGGTCTGCACCGCGGGCAACGTCACCGCATGGGTCGAAGTCCTCTCGCAGGATGGCACGTGGGTCGCTGCCGACGTCACACCGCAGCACGAGGTCGGCGTCGACACCGCGGTCGTCCGACAGCGCGACCCGCAGAACGCCACCGATGTGCGCCCGAAGTCTGCCCAGGAAGTCGTGCCACCCGACCCCGTGCAGCAAGACGCCGAAAACACACCCGACCCGTCAGGCACCCCCCTGGATCTGACGGCCCTGTGGATGGGGCTGCGTATCGCGGCATTCGTGGTGTTGGCGCTCGTGCTCGTGCTCGGGCCTCTCGGGGCGGTGGTGGTGGCTAAGGCGCTCCGGCGCCGTGCCCGACGCGCGGCTCCGACGCCGTCCGACCGCATCGTCGGTGGGTGGGACGAATACGTCGATTCCGCGGTCGACCACGGGCTTCGGCCCCCGCGCAGTGATACTCGCAGTGAGCTCGCCGAGACGTACGGCACGCCCCAGGGTGCAACACTCGCAGTGGCCGCAGATCGGGCCGTCTTCGCGTCGGATGCGGTCGCGCCGGATGACGCGGAGGAGTTCTGGCGGATCGTCGAAGAGGAGAGGGCGACACTGCGTTCTTCGCTGTCATTGTGGCGTCGGGCCCTCGCCGCCGTATCGTTGAGTTCGTTCACCCGAGGGCTGGCCCCCGGGGTCACGCGTGATCGTGCATCGATCACGCGACGCATCGAGAGGAGGGGGCGCCGTCGCGGCGCTCGCTGACCGTGAGAGATTCCGCGCTCCTGATCATCCCGATCCTGCTGTCCGTCGGCCTGTACGTGTGGCTGGGGGCAAGCCTTCACTCCCTGTTCCGCAAGGCAGGGGAGGAGGGCTGGCAGGCCTGGGTGCCCGTGTTGAACGTCGTCGTCCTGCTGCGTCTGGGCGGGTTCGCCTGGTGGTGGGTGCTGCTCGGGTTCGTGCCGATCGTCTCGATCGCGCTCTTGGTGGTGCTGATCATGTCGTATCACCGCATCAACGTCTCGTTCGGCTTCCGCACCGGAATGACGGTGCTGGCGGCGCTGCTCCTGCCGGTCTGGGCCAGCATCATCGGATGGGGTTCGGCGCGCTGGGTGGGGCGCGAGGTCGAGGTCGCCCCCGGGCCGATGCGCCGCAGCGCCCCGACCGCCTCCGGTGGCGGCGCGCCTGTGGGCTATGCGCCGCTCGTGAGTCCGCTGCCGTCGCCGACCGTCCCCGCCGAGCCGAATCGCTTCTCGATCTACCCCGATTTCGCGCCTCCGCCTCCGCGCCCGCCGCAGTCGACGCCTGAGCTGAACGAAGCTTCACCGCTCGTCATTCCGACCTCGACCGGGTCCATTCCGCAGCCCGCCGCGTGGGGACCCGCGGGAGCGGCACCGTTCCTTCCGCCTCCGCCGGCCCCCTCCTTCTCCGCCGGATTCGACGACGGCGACGATGACGACGATGATGATGACGATCGACCTCCGCGACGGCGCTCGACCGCCACAATCGAGGAAGCAGACGATTTCTCCGACTCGCAGACCGCCGCCCCGCGCCCGGCGATCTGGTCGGCGGCGCCCGACGATGGCCCCGAGCGCGCGGCGCCTATCCAGCATGTCCCTGCCCCGCCGGAAGAGCCGCCGGCTCGTGACCCCTGGGCGCCGGAGCGCTCGACCAGTGCGCCCGTCGGGGCGACACGCACCCCCGCGTACTCGCCTACCCCGTCCGGCGTGGACGGCTTCTCCGACACGTCGGCCGAGGTGTCCGCGGTCGTGGGCGCTCCGTCGCTCGGCGCACCCATGGCGGCGCGCTCCTCGGTGTCGGCCCTTCGCGGCGAGCCCGAGATTCCCGACACCGAGGGCGCTTTCGACGAGACGATCGTCGCCGTGCGTCGCAGAACGCCGTGGATGCTGATCCCGCCGCTGGGGTCGCCGATCCCGGTGACGGCGAACGAGCTCATCATCGGCCGCCGACCCAGCTCCGATCCCGACTATCCGGCTGCCCAGTTGGTCGCGATCTCCGATGAGACCCGCACGATGTCCAAGACCCACGCCCGCCTCGAGTTGCGCGGTGACTTCTGGGCGATCGTCGACCTCGACTCGACGAACGGTGTCGTCCTGCTGCGCGAAGACGGCAGCGAGACCGAGGTCAAACCGGGGGTGTTGACGCGACTGCCCGAGCGTTTCCTGCTCGGTGACGCCGAACTCCGGCTCGCTTTCGATCCCGCCGGTTCATGACGGACCGCTCCCTCCCACCCGACGACACGATCCGCTCGCCCCGCGCGGGCGCACCGGCTGGCGGCGGCGAGTTCGACGACGATGCCGGTGTCATCAGTGGGCGTGCGCGCCGATCGCCGGAGTCGCAGAACGACGAGGATGCGACGATCGTTCAGCCCCGTCGGCGCTCGGATGCCCTGACTGCTGACGGCGAGACGATCGTTCGACCCCGACGTGCGTCGGCGTCGTTGCCCGACGGCGACCACGACGAGACGTTCGCGCGCGCGCGCCACCTGCCCGCGACCGACGACGCGACCACTCTCGCCTCGCGTCGTGCAACAAGTCCGGCATCCGACGAGGCATCCGCTCGAGACGCGGAGCCTGAGTCCCTCCCAGACACGCGGGTCCGTGCCGGGGCGCCGTCCGCGGGAGATCTCCGGCACCGCACCGCATATTCTCCGGGTACCGGAGCCCTCCGCGCGGTGGTGAACACCGGGGTGCCCGGCCCGGCGATGGCGCGACGCTCCGATCGTCCTGCGGGGGGTGTGCCGACGCCGCCGGTGAGCGGAGTGGCGGTGGAGCGGGCCGTCCGCAGTCGTGCCCGCAGCCGCGCACTTGCGGTGGTCGTCGCCGCCTCCGCTGTCTTCCTCGTCGCACTCGGCCTTTTGATCACGCTCGTGCAGACCTGGCACTGACTCGAAACCGGAGCACGTCTCGATGACCACTTCCCCCGCCGCTGCGGGCGCCAGTACGACCCGCGACCCGCAGAACGGCGCAGGAGACGACGCAGCCCTCCTCGGCCTCGTCGCGGCGCGGCCGGGATTGCGTGCGCTCGCGTTCACGCTCGATGCCGTGATCGCGCTCGCGCTGCTGAGCCCGGTAGTGGTCGGCGCCGTCATGCTCGGAGCATCCGTTGGAGCGGGGGTTGCCCCCGTGCTGATCGCTGCGGGCTTGGGTGCTGTCACACTGTTCGGGCTGTTGCAGCTCCTGATGCACGGACGGCGTGGTGTCACGGTGGGCAAGGCCGCACTGCGCCTGCGGTCGATCTCGGTGAACACCTATGGCAAGCCGGGCTTCTGGCGGATCGTGCTGCGTTTCGTGGTTCTGTCGGCGAGCGGCATCGTGCCGCTGGTCGGGCCGACTCTGATGTTCGCCTCCGGGCTGTGGGATCCGCAGCACAGAGGTCGCAGCATCCTGGACCGCGTCGCGGCGTGCTGGCTGATCGATGCGCGCGCCGGGCTCGACCCGTTCGACGTGAAAGCACTGCGACACGCACGCCGCGCGCTCGAGGCCACACCGATCGACATCGCCGAGGGCCTCGCGTCGATGGCGACGGGAGCCGCGCCCGACGATGCCCTGCGCATTCCCGAGACGCGGTCGCGTGCGGGCGTGGTCGGCCGCGACACCGGCGCCCGGTGGCAGTCCGCGAGCGGTGAGGATCTCGGCGGACTTGTCGCCGCCGTTCCCGGGATCGCTCCGCTCGCCCGGCCCGCTCCGGAAGCCGCGACCCCCGCGGTCGCCGCTCCGGCGCCCGCTGCCTCGTTCGCCCCGGCGGCCACGGCCCCACCTGCCTCGCCCGCCGCGCCGGCAGCCCTCGAGGCGGACGCCCGGATCGATGCGCCCGCTGCGGCCAGACCCCGACCCGTCCTTCGCTTCGACGACGGCACCGTCATCCGGGTTCCCCTCACCGGCCTCCTCGGGCGCAATCCCGAGCCGCTCGAGGGCGAACAGGTCGATGCCGCGGTGAGCGTGGAGGATCCGGCCATGCAGCTGTCGAAGACGCACGCGGCGTTCGGGCAGGACGCCGCGGGCATCTGGATCGTCGACCGCGGATCGAGCAATGGCACCCGGCTCGTCGCGCCCGACGGTCACGTCAGCGACGCGCCTGCCGGTGAGCGCATCACCGTCCCATTCGGATGGTCGGTGCGCATCGGCGGTAGGTCGTTCGTGGTGCTTCCGAGAGGTTCTGAACAATGAAGCTGAAGCTGGGTCTGCACCGGGGTTCCGGCTCGGCGGTCGACGTCATCGTCACCGCGGATTCCACCACTACGGTGGAGGATGTCGCGCGCGCGCTCGCCGAGAGTGATCCGTTTGCCGCCCCGGGCGCAGTCAACGCGAGCGATCGCCCGACCCTGGTCGCCGGTCCTCCGGCAGCCCCGCCGGTGCATCTCGATCCGCTGTCGCTCATCGGCGATGCCCCGCTCGGTTCGGGGTTCGAGGCCTCGGTGGTGCCGTCGGCCCCGGCGCACGTCGACGGCGCAACGGCCGCGACCATGCGCATCCACAACGGCCCTGAAGTCGGTCGTGTCATCTCGCTCACGGCGGGGGCGAGCATCCTGGGTCGGCAGTCGCCCGCGCAGGTGGTGCTGCAGGACCCACTGGTGTCCAAGCGCCACGCCCGCATCGATGTCGATCAGGGCATCGAGCTCGTCGACCTGAACTCCGCAAACGGCCTCATCGTCGACGGCGGCCTCGTCCAGCGAGTACGCGTGATCCCGGGCCAGGTCATCACGATCGGCGCGACCGACGTCTCGTTCACGCTCGTCCCACGAGCAACGCACGCCGACGCCCGCGTCCTCGAGCGCGGTGGCAGCCTGATGTTCAACCGTTCACCGCGGGTCGAAGACCGGTATCCGGGCCGCGAGCACCGGCATCCCGTCATCCCGAACGAAGCCGACCCGCGCATCTTCCCGTGGCCGATGATCATGGCCCCCGTACTGCTCGGGCTCGCCATGTTCGCGTTCACCCAGCGGCCCACGTCGCTCCTGATCGTGTTCATGGCGCCGCTGATGATGCTCGGCAACTTCATCGGCCAGCGCACGCAGCAGGGTAAGAAGCTGCAGCTGGAGATCGCGACGTTCGAAACGCAGATCGAGGAGCTCGAAGACCGCCTCCAGCAGGAAGAGGTCATTGAGCGCGAGCGGCGCAGGGCCGAAGCCCCGGCGACGGCCACGGTATACGAAGACGCCATGTCGCTCGGTCCCATGCTCTGGACCCGTCGGCCCGAGCACTGGAACTTCCTGGCGCTGCGCCTCGGAGTCGGCGCCGCCGCGAGCCGCAACACTGTGCAGGAGCCCAACGATCAGCGCGGCATTGCGGAGTACTCCGACAAGGTGATGAAGCTGCGCGGTCAGTTCGCGCAGATCGAGGGCGTGCCGCTGATCGAACTGCTCCCGTCGTCCGGATCGATCGGCATCGCAGGCCCTCGCGAATTCGCCGCCGACGTCGTGCGCGGCCTCGGAGTGCAGCTTTTCGGTCTGCACGCACCGAACGAGGTCGTCGTCGCGGCGATCGTCGACCCGGGCTGGACGCCCGACCTCGAGTGGATGAAGTGGCTGCCGCACACCACGAGCCCGAAGTCGCCGTTCGCCGAGATGGCCCTCGCCGACA
>JAHIOK010000267.1 GCA_018895315.1 Actinomycetota bacterium
CAAGGCGCCGGAGCTTCCCGTCGTCCTGCTCGAAGACGTCGCGGCCCTCACCGGCCTCGCATTCGCGCTCTTCGGGGTGGGGATGTCCGCGATCACGCACAATCCCCTCTTCGATGCGATCGGCACGCTCATGATCGGCACACTGCTGATCCTGGTGGCGATCACCCTGGGCATCGAGACGAAGAGCCTGCTGGTGGGCGAAGGCGCGAACGACCGCGATCTCGATGCGATCGTTCAGACCATCGAGTCCGGGGACGAAGCCCAGAAGCTCATCCACATCAAAACGCTTTACCTCGGCCCCGACGAACTGCTCGTCGCCGCGAAGATCGGCGTAGACGGCGGCAAGCCGTTCAGCCAGGTCTCCGCCGACATCAACGCGATCGAGGAGCGCATCCGGGCCGCAGTGCCCGCAGCACGAGTGATCTACCTCGAGCCGGACATCTATCGCCCCGCTGTGGATGCCGCACCCCCGACCGACGCGATCGTGCTGAAGTCCGAGGACTGATCGGCCGCTGCGGCCTGGAAGACTTGCCGCATGGAGTACACGATCTTCACTGAGCCCCAGTTCGGCGCTACATATCGGGATCAACTCGCCATTGCGCAGGCCGCCGAGCGATGGGGCTTCGACGCCTTCTTCCGCTCGGACCACTATCTGACCGGCGGTGGGAGCGGCCTCCCCGGACCCACCGATGCCTGGACGACTCTCGCCGGTCTGGCTCGCGAGACCTCACGCATCCGACTGGGCACGCTCGTGTCATCGTGGGCGGCGGCGGGATGAGGCGCACACCCGAGTTCGCCGCGCGATTCGCGACGGAATACAACGTGGGCTTCCCCGACGACGACGAGATCCGCGCCCGCATCGATCGGGTGCATGCGGCGTGTGCGCAGCTCGGTCGCGACCCATCCACGCTCACGTTGTCGGTCGCGATGTCGACCTTCGCCGGCCCCGACGACGCTGCCATCGCGCGTCGGGCTGCTCGCGTCGGTGAGCGGCTCGGCAAGAAACTGGACAACGTGCGCGACGGAGTCAACATCGTCGGCGACGCCGACGAAATCGCGGCGCATATGGCGCGCTACGCCGACCTCGGCATCCACCGGGTGCACTTCCAGATTCTCGATCTGCACGACCTCGAGCACGTCGAATACCTCGGCGCCGAAGTACTCCCCCTGCTCCCCCGCTGACCCCCTCACCCGCTCACCCGCGCACCCGCTCACCCGCTCACCCGCTCCGTTTACGAGCGGTTTTCGTCGGATTGCGGCACCTCGAGGCACCCGAAACCGTTCGTAAACGGAAGGCGCGCGGGCGCGGGCGGGTCAGCGCCGCGGATCGAAGAACGCGCGCAGCTGGGCGGTCGCCTCCGCCTCGCGCACCCCTCCGATCACCTCGGCGCGGTAAGGCAGCCGGCGGTCGCGCACGATGTCGTACACCGAGCCGACGGCTCCCGCCTTGTCGTCCCACGCTCCGAACACGACGCGCGAGATGCGCGCCTGCAGCAGCGCCCCCGCGCACATCAGACAGGGTTCCAGGGTGACCACGAGCGTGCATCCGGAGAGATTCCACGATCCAAGCGATGCTGCCGCCCGACGCATCGCGACGATCTCGGCGTGCGCCGTCGGATCTGCCGTGGCCTCGCGCTCGTTGCGGCCCTCTCCGAGCACCGAGCCGGCGGCATCCGTCACCACCGCGCCCACCGGCACATCCGCCGATGCGCCGGTCTCGCCGGCCAGCGCGAGGGCGCGGAGCATCAGGGCATCGTCGCGATCGGAGGCCAGCATCGCTCCAGCGTATGCCGTGCCCTAACCTGTGGGTATGCGTGTGCACGTCGCCGATCACCCCCTCATCACCCACAAGCTCACGGTGCTGCGCGATGAGCGCACCCCCTCGCCGGTCTTCCGGCAGCTGACCGAAGAGCTCGTGACGCTGCTCGCCTACGAGGCGACGCGCAACGTCCAAGTCGAGGAGGTCGAGATCCGCACCCCCGTCACGACGACGATGGGTGTGCGCATCGGCGATCCGCGCCCGCTGGTCGTGCCGATCCTCCGCGCCGGCCTGGGGATGCTCGAAGGAATGGTGAAGCTGCTGCCCACGGCGGAGGTCGGATTCCTCGGCATGGCGCGCAACGAAGAGACCCTCGAACCCACCACCTACGCCGAGCGCCTCCCCGACGACCTCAGCGATCGGCAGTGCTTCGTGCTCGACCCGATGCTCGCCACCGGTGGATCGCTGGGCGCCGCCATCGAGTTCCTGTTCCACCGTGGTGCGCAGGATGTCACGGCAATCTGCATTCTCGCTGCGCCCGAGGGCGTCGCCGCGATCGAGAAGCAGGTCGCGGGGCGCGACGTCACCCTCGTGCTCGGCGCGATCGACGAACGCCTGAACGAGAAGGGCTACATCGTTCCCGGTCTCGGCGATGCCGGCGACCGCCTCTACGGCACGGTCTAGGTTTCGGGCGCCCCGGATCGGCGAATCGCTACAGCCACTTACGTGATCGGAAGATCACGTAGAGGAGCCCGGCAAACGCAACCATCATGCCCAGCGCCATCGGGTAACCGAACTTCCAGTCCAGTTCCGGCATGTTTCTGAAGTTCATCCCGTAGACGGTGCCGACCAGCGACGGGGCGAAGATGATCGCCGCCCACGACGAGATCTTCTTGACCTCGTTGTTCTGGGCGAGCGCGACGTCGGTCTGACGCCGTGCGACGAGCGCGGACTGCACCACGAGCGCGTTGTCGAGCAGGGTGCGGAACCCTTCCACGCGGTCCTTCACCCGGATGACATGGTCGAGCACGTCGCGCAACGATCGCTGCAGTTCGATGTGCACCTGGTACTTGTCGGTGCCCCGCTGCAGCCACTCCAGCATCCCGATCAACGGAGTGACCGCCCGCTGGAAGTTGCTGACCTCGCGGGTGAGTTCGTAGATGCGGCGGGAGAGAGCGTCGTCGTCGCTGATTCCGAAGAGCTGGTCCTCGATCTCGTCGATGTCGTTCTCGAGGCCGGTGACCACGGGCTCGTAGTCGTCAACCACGCGGTCGAGGATCGCATAGAGCACCGCCTCGGGCCCGAACGTGAGCAGCTCGGGGTGACTTTCGAGGCGACGACGCACGGCCACCAGGTCGGGAGATTCGGCGTGCCGCACCGTGATGACGAAGTCGGGACCCACGAAGAGGTGGAGCTCGCCGAACTCGACCTCTTCGGCGTCGTCGAGATAGCGAGCCGGGCGCAGCACCATGAAGAGCGAGTCGCCGTACCGCTCCACCTTGGAGCGCTGATGGCCGAGGAGGGCATCCTCGATCGCGAGCGGATGCAGATCGAACTCCGCCGCCACCGAGTCGAGCTCGGTCTGATCAGGGCGATACATCCCGATCCAGGCGAGGCCACCCTCTTTGTCAAGCAGGTCGTACGTCTCGTCGAGGGTGGTGGGCGTCTGTGTGCGACGGCCGTCGACGTAGATTCCGTTGTCGATCACGGGCATGGCGGTCTCCTTGCGCGACGATATCGCTCCGATCGCCGAACGGCACCATACACCGCCGAGATTGACAGCAGTGGCGCACCGACCCCGGTACGACCGATCCGTGCGGAAACGAAGAAGCCGCGGCATCCGTCCCTCGCCGAACGGATACCGCGGCACGCGCCAAAAGCGCATGACCAGGCTATGTCGACCGCCGATCTTGGACCCCGGGGGTTGACACCTACGACGGACTTGTCTAATGGATCAGAGCGTCGGATCCGACCGGCGCCCGGTCTCCTGTTCCCAGAATTCGAGCTGCTGGGTGAGCGCCTTGGCGAGTTCGAAGACCTGCTCGGGAGGGATCCGGATGCGGCTCACCACTCGAGCGGGCACGACCGCGATCCGCTCGCCGGTGTCGGGGTGCGTCTCTTCGCGCGGCGGCTGCGCCAGGGCGACGAAGTCCATGACGAATACGTTCGGCGTGTGCCACACGTTCGCGAAGTCCGCGTAGTGGCCCGCGATGACCTCGGGCGGCAGATCGATCTCGAACTGGCGCGGCAGCTCCTCGGCCATAGCTCCTCCTCCGGTTGGTGGGGCGAGTCTACGCGCGGCCACTGTCGGGCTCGCCGTCGACGAGACGTGCGAATGCGCTCAGTCGCGCGACGCCGTCGGGCGTGCGCGGGAGGTCGTCGAGCACCCCGGGCGAGTAGACGATATA
>JAHIOK010000015.1 GCA_018895315.1 Actinomycetota bacterium
CGTAGGTGTCGACGGTGCCAGGGGTGTCGTGGATGTCGAAGACCGCGCGGAGGATGTCGTCGCGGCTGAAGGTCTTCTGCGGGCTTATCGCGAACAGCGTCAGCAGGTCGTTCTCGCGTTCGGTGAGGATCGTGCGCCCGTCGTACGGTGAATAGATCGCCCGCGAATCGGGGTAGAACTCCCACGTGCCGATCCGCACGAACGGACCTTCGCCGTCGCTCACGCGGCGGATGGCTCGCAGCCGGGCGAACAGCTCATCGAATTCGAAGGGCTTCACGAGATAGTCGTTCGCGCCGGCGTCCAGACCCCGCACTTTGTCCTGCAGAGTGCCGAGCGCCGTCAGGATCAACGTGGGCGTCTGCACACCGCTGCGTCGGAGCCTTTCCACGATCGACACACCGTCGAGCGTGGGCAGGCGCCGGTCGATCACGAGCGCATCGAAAGACCCGGTGAGAGCGGCATCGAGCGCGTCGGCACCGTCGACGAGCAGCGTGACGTCGTAGACCTCGTCGAGCACGGTCACCATGAGGGGGCCCAGGGCGGGGTCGTCTTCGGCGAGGAGCAGCCGCGGTCGGGTCGTGTTCATCGGTACCTCCGCGGAGAGCGTGGCACGCTCCGGCCCAGATAGCTCTAAGAAAGCGGACCGGCCATCAACTCTCAGCACTTCCTTAGCGCACCGTTGTCAGCATCACTCCCATGACTCCGAGATCGTTGCCGCGCTCGCCGCAGGGGATGACGCAGCCAGGCGTCGGGCACACGCGAAGCCGAGTGCCCGATCCGACCGTGATGTTCTGGCTGACGAAAGCGGCATCCACCGCTCTGGGTGAGGCCGTCTCGGACTTCTCGATCCGAGCCCTGCCGCCGGTGGTCGCGGTCGTGTTGGGCTTCGTGCTCTTCGTCGGCGCGCTCGTCCTGCAGCTCACTCGCCGCCGATACATTCCGGAGGTGTACTGGCTCACCGTTGCGGCAGTCGGAGTGTTCGGCACGATGGCCGCCGACGTCGTGCACGTGGTGATCGGACTCCCGTACGCCGTCTCGACCGCGCTCTACGCCGTGGCGCTCGCGACGATCTTCGTGGCGTGGTCGCGAGTGGAGCGCACGCTGTCGGTGCACGAGGTCACCACCACGCGGCGCGAACTCTTCTACTGGGCCGCGGTCGTGGGCACCTTCGCGATGGGCACCGCGCTCGGCGACTTCACCGCCGTGGGCCTCGGCCTCGGATACCTGCCGTCGATCGGACTGTTCGCCGGGCTCATCCTCGTGCCGGCACTCGGATACCGCTACCTCCGCTGGAACGGCGTCTTCGCGTTCTGGTTCGCCTACGTGCTCACCCGGCCCGTGGGCGCCTCGGTCGCCGACTGGCTCGGAAAGCCGGTGGAGGAGGGCGGGGTCGGCGTGGGCTCGGGATGGGTCTCCCTGGGCTTTGCGGCGATCATGGTCGGGCTGGTCGGGGCGATGCGCCTGCGAAACCACACTCGGGCGCCGAAACCATAGCCTGTGGCGGCCAGGGCGTGTGGATTCGGCGCGAGGGTGTGGTTTCGGGGCGGCCGCCGCGTGCGGTGTGAGGGGGGGCGTTCCGGTGGGTAGGCTCCGACCGTGACCGTGCCGCTCGATATCGCACCGACATTGGTCGGGGTGGTGATCCTCGCGCTCGTCGCCACGGCGGCACTGTGGGGATTCCGGGTGCCCCTGGTGTGGAGCCCGGCCCTCGCGATCGTGCGAGGTACCGTGCAGCTCGCGGTGATCAGTGTCATCCTGACCGGGGTCATCGCCAGCCCGGTCTGGATCGGCGTCGCGCTGACCGTGATGTTCGGGGTCGCGGCATCCGTCGCCACCGGCCGCATCGGATGGTCGCGGCGAGCGCTCCTGATGATGTCGTCGTCGATCGCCGCGGGAGTCGTCGTCGCCGCCGGAGTGGTGTTCGCCTCTGGAGCCCTCGAACTGACCTCGCGCTATGCGCTCGCGATCGGCGCGATCGTGATCGGCAACGCGATGAGCATCGCCACCCTCACGGGGCGCCAGTTCACCACCGGCACGATCGATCACTGGGACGAAGTGGAGGGATGGCTCGCCCTCGGCGCGACCCCGCGGGCATCGACGATCCAGCTCGCTCGCCGAGCGGTGCGTGACGCGTTGATCCCCTCGATCGATCAGACCCGCACGACGGGGCTCGTCGTGCTGCCCGGGGCGTTCGTCGGGGCGATCTTCGGAGGGATTTCGCCGCTCGAGGCCGGGCGATTTCAGATCGTGGTGCTTGCGACGATCATGGCTGCCGGGGCGATCACCGCGGTACTGGTCGCGCTGTGGATGGGAGCGGTGCGGGTCAAACCCGCCGCGCTCGGCTGAGCCATCCACGGGCGGGTGCGCGTTCGAGCCGTCCCCGAGCCGCCGCGCACGGCGAATCCATACCCTCGTGCCGAGACCACACTGTGTGGCCGCCACCCGGTGTGGTCTCGGGGCGTGAGTGTGGTTTCGGCGCGACCTGCGAGGGGAGCGGGGATGCCGCGGAGCCGAGGATGCCGCGAGCCCGCGGCTCGGGGCTCAGCGCTCGAGGTCGTCGACCAGTTTCAGCCCCTGGCGCGCCCAGGCGATCTCGCCCCGTGCGCGCTCGACGAGGCCCTCGTAGGTGAAGCGCTTGAACGCGATCGTGCGGGCGTGGTCCGCGGCCGGAGTCACCTCGAGGCGGCGCACCAGCATGGGGTTCGAGAGCGCCTCGATGTGCGTCAGCTCACCCTGCCACTGTTCGAGCTCGCCCTCCCACTGCGCGATGTGACCGCGCAGAAAGCGCCTCGCAGCCTCGGGAGATGCAGCTTCGAGGTAGGCCGCCCGAAGGTGCGCGGGGTCGCGCACCCGCTGGTAGTCCAGCGGCGACTCCATCCAGTCGAGGTATGAGCGGTTGCCGGCATCCGTCACGTGATAGACCCGCCGCACTCCGCGGAGACCGCGCGTCTGCTCTTCGCCCTCGATGAGGCCGTCGAGCTCCATCTTGCGCAGCTCGGGGTAGATCTGGGAGTCGGGGGCGTGCCAGACGTGCCCGACGGACTGCGAGAACTGCTTCTGCAGGTCGTAGCCGGAGAGCGGGCCCACGCGCAGCAGCGCGAGCAGGGCGTAGCGCAGACTCATCGGACTCCTTCCTCCGCTCGACATTACTGGGCGAGCCCGGATGCCTCGGCACGCGGCAGCTCCATGATTTTCTGCGTCTCGGAATGACACGAACGCGTGAGGGGGCCCGGGCGTGAGCCCGAACCCCCTCCGAACGTGTGATCGCGGATCAGGCGTTCTCGTAGTGCGTGCGCCAGCCGCCCTGATAGGTCGAACGTGCGACGGTCGAATACGGCACGGGGCTGACGATCGCCCGCACCTCGGTCTGCTCGTGCGGCTCGACGCTGGCCTTGGTGGTGCCGCCGTTCGGCTCGCCCCAGACAACGCTCAGCTCGGTGCCCTCGGGAACGTTCGGGTCGACGGTCGCGAGCGACAGGCCGCGGCGCTCGTTTGCGCTGTAGCCGGTGAACATCGAGTATCCGACGACGGTGCCGTCGGCATCCACGACGGAGTCGTAGTTCGCCGAACCGTAGTTCGCGAGCGGCAGGTCGAAGAACTTGTACTGCGGCCCGTCGACGTTCAGCAGCGAACCCCAGACCTTCGTGAGGTCTTCGGCGTTCCAGGCGAGCGTGACCTTCTTGCGCTGTGAGGCGGGGTCGACCTTCTCGAGGGCATCGCGGCCGATGAAGTCGTGGTCGAACTTCACGAACGAGCCGTAGCCGAGCTCCCACGGCGTGAGGTAGTAGTCCTCGATGTTCTCGGAGACGAAGGATCCGGCGAGGGTGCCGGTGGCCTCGTAGCCGTCGGCGGGCAGCCATTCGCGGTAGGCCTGCTCCTCGGCGCCGGTGTAGATCGCGGGAAGCGGGGAGGGGATCCAGCCCGACTCGAGGGTGTTCGACGGGTATGCCCGCGATCCGACGGGCACGAGGCCGAACTCGGCGCCGGCAGTCACGATGGCGCTCCAGATGCGGTCGTGGTCGGAGTAGGGGCCCCAGATCTCGAGGCCGGGGGCACCCGCCATGCCGTGACGCAGCGTGTTGACGGTGGTGCCGTCGATCGTCATGGTCGACATGTTGAAGAACTTCAGCTGCTCGAGCGGTCCGCCGTTGA
>JAHIOK010000268.1 GCA_018895315.1 Actinomycetota bacterium
CCTACCAAGCCGACTTCGCCTCGACGCGGAGCCTGGACCCGGACGTCATCGACCTTGATCGATGGATCGCCCTATCCGGCTGGGCGAACTGACACCACTCGGTGGACGACGGTCGTCGGCCGCGATCGGAGCCTGCACGTCAGGGTCTGCCTTCCATCGCCACCGCAGGGAAAGCCGCTACGGCGATGTCGGTTGTGGCTTCGGGCTGACCTTTCGTTCCCGCGTGTCGGGTACGGTCGCAAGATTGACCGTCGTCCCGTTGAGCTCTACGACCGGCTTCTCCCATAGCGCGGCGCACGCGTCCGCAAGAGCCGAGACGGGTGTCCCGCCTTTCCCCTCACCGAGAAACTTCACCCGGAAAATCACGGCCGCGGCGGCGGCTTCTCGTCCCCAACTGCGGGAGAACGACCGCATCCACGTCTCTGCGGCCGCCTTGGAGATGGCGTAGTTTGCTTCGCGCCAGACGGGGCGGTCGACCACAGGGCTTGAGACCATGACGAGACGACCGTCTCCGCTTTCGATCAGTGCATCCCAAAATGCCAGGCTGGTATTGCGCAGGGTGACCAGGTTCGCGTCGAGCAGGTTCGTGAGAGTTGCGTCGCCATGGCCGGGGCTCCACCGGCCCACGAGGTGCACGACGCCGTCGACCCGCCCCCAGCGTTCCACGATGGCCTTGGCGACTGCCGTCGTGGACGACGCGTCGCGCAGGTCGATCACGACGCGCTCATCCGCCTGGACCGGCTCCAGACGCTCTGCATTCGAGCCGAGCGCAATCACTTTCCATCCATCGTCGGAGAATCTGCGGGCGACCGCGCGCCCGGACTCTCCTGATGCTCCGGCGATCACCAGCACCCTCATGCGACGCTCCATCGCCTACACGCCGTCGATATCGAGCACGACTTTGCCGAGCCCCGGGCCGCCGATCGCTCGATAGGCATCCTGCACATGTGCCAGCGGGAACCGAGCTTTCACGGGCAGCGCGACCTTGCCTGCCGCGACGAGGCCCGCGAACTCGACGACCGCGCTGCGGATGTCATCGAGTTGGTACATCCCCACGTTCCGGATGCCCAATCGCTTGCCGGAACCGAAGTCGATGATGGAGTCGATCCGGTCTGGTTTCACCCCTAGCGCGATGGCGATGTCCGCCTGCCCGTCGCCGTGCGTATCGAGGAATGCCGCTACCCCGTCAGGCGCGGCCGTGCGGATCGCGTCAGCGACGCCGTCGCCGTAGGACACAGGATGGATGCCGTAGGCCTTCAGTGCTTCGTGGTCTCGCTCTGCGGCAGTTCCGATGACAGTGACACCGGCATCCACGAGGAGCTGGGCGACCGTGAAGCCAACACCCCCTGCGGCGCCGGCGACCATGAAGCGTTCGAGATC
This sequence comes from Actinomycetota bacterium, assembly GCA_018895315.1. Classification (GTDB taxonomy): domain Bacteria; phylum Actinomycetota; class Actinomycetes; order Actinomycetales; family Microbacteriaceae; genus Microbacterium. The sequence continues at coordinate 1,381 of JAHIOK010000268.1, forward strand.
GGTGTTGATGCGCTCTCGACGCATCACGGCGTCCGGGTCGACGAGCGGTTGGACTCCATGTAGCGGCAGAATCAGGCGATGGGAGATTGCGAGGGCGCTGCGAAGGTAGCTTTCGATCGCTGAAAGCCCGGTCTCGCCGCGATCTTTGATTTCCTCCAGGATGCCGATGAGGGCGTCGTAGGCCCGCAACTGCAGTTCGCGCATGAGGGCCGCCCGATCGGAGAAGCCGCGGTAGAAAGTTCCGATGCCAACGCCCGCCTCCGCCGCAATCGACGCAACGGGAACATCGAAGCCTTCACGCTCGATCACGGCCAACGCGCTCTCGATGATGCGTTCGCGATTGGCTAAGGCGTCGCGCCTTCCCATCCTCGATGCGTCGTTGCTCACCTGACGATTGTCGCTCAGATTGTGATCGTCATCTGGCTGTTGCATCGTCGAGCAAGAACGCGACGGCGACTCCGAGGCGATCAAGGTATTCCGCACGATTGGGGACTTGATGCTTGATGCCGATCGATGTGCTGATCAAAGTTCGCGCTCGATCGGCACCATCAGCCAACCTGCTTCGGGCGATTGCATTGATGACTAGTTCCTCGAACTGTCGAGGGGCGTCGTCAAGCGCCGTGCCGAGGATGGACGGGTCGGCGTTCATCGCACCTGGCAAGTCCTGGGTCAGAGGCCCGATGTACGAGCCCGCCCAGAGGTCGAAGGCAGCAATGAGTCGTTCCGAAAGCGAGCGATCCGCGCCGCTGAGGTGCTGTGCGATGAGGCGGAGGTCACGATTCAATGCGTGCGCAACAGCTTCGCGAAACAGCGCCGGTTTCGAGTCGAAGAGGAAGTACAGGCCCGGGCGGGAAATGTGGGCGGCCTTCGCGACATCATCCATCGATGTCTTCCGGTATCCGAATCGAGAAAAGGTTTCCAGCGCGGACTCCAGAACCACCCGACGCCGGTCTATCTCTCGGCTTACGCTCACGGGAGCGTCGACATGATTTGCATCCACGAGGACAGCTTATCCTTTTGGGCCCGAACTATACAGAGATTGATTAGTTTGTATAGTTAAGGCATGACATCGTCTCTCATCGCGACTCCATTCACCGTGGCCAGCACCACGACCGACGTTCTCAGCGCCATCGATCTCACCGGCATCCGCGCCGTCGTCACCGGCGCTTCGTCCGGCCTTGGAAGGGAGACTGCACGGGCTCTCGCCGCGGCGGGGGCCGAGGTGACCATGGCAGTACGCAACACAGAAGTGGGAGCGGCCATCGCCGATGCGATCGCGCGCGAAGGCGCCCCGGTACGACCGCGGGTCTCCGCCCTGGACTTGTCGGATCAAGCATCCGTCGCTCGTTTCATCGACACCTGGGTGGGCCCGTTGCACCTCCTCGTGAACAACGCCGGACTCGTGACTGGTGGGCTCGAACGCACAGCGGAGGGCTGGGAACTGCAATTCGCAACCAATTTTCTCGGGCACTTCGCCCTCACGGTCGGACTGCACACCGCCCTGGCGGCGGGAGCCGCCGACCGCGGCGGGTCGCGGATCGTATCGCTGAGCTCCACTGCTC
>JAHIOK010000269.1 GCA_018895315.1 Actinomycetota bacterium
AGGTGTTCGACGGCGTTGACGATCGACTCCGTGCTGGATGCGCAGGCACTGGCAACGGTGCGTGCGAACGCTCGCGCACCGAAGTGCAGAGACAGGTTTCCCGCCGCCGCGTTCGGCATGAGCATCGGCACCGTCATCGGCATGACCCGACGGGGACCTTTCTCACGAAGCGTGTCCCACGCGTCGAGCAGTGTCCAGACGCCACCGATGCCGGTGGCGAAGTCGATGCCGAGCCGTTCGGGCTCGACCTCGGGGCTGCCTGCATCCGCCCATGCCTCCATCGCGGCGACGAGAGCGAACTGCGACGAGGGGTCGAGACGCTTGGCGATGGGCCTGGCGAGCACTGTCTCGGGGCGCACGATCGCTTCCGCGGCAAAGGTGACCGGCAGCTGGTACTGCTCCACCCATTCGTGTTCGAGGGTGCGCGCGCCGGACACGCCGGCCAGCAGTGCTGTCCAGCTATCCGGTGCGGTGCCACCGATCGGCGACGAAGCGCCGATACCCGTGACGACGATGCGTGGGGTGCTCATGTGATGATCCTCCGTTGACCCGGCGGGGGCATGCTCCGTGCGGAGCGGGCCCCCACCGGAGCGGGTGCTACGCCTGGTTCGATGTGATGAAGGTGACGGCGTCGCCGACGGTCTTGAGGTTCTTGACCTCGTCGTCGGGGATCGTGACGCCGAACTTCTCCTCGGCGTTCACGACGATTGTCATCATCGAGATCGAGTCGATGTCGAGGTCGTCGGTGAAGGACTTCCCGAGCGCCACCTCGTCGGACGAGATTCCGGTCTCGTCCGTGATGAGCTCGGCGAGTCCGGCGAGGACCTCTTCGTTGGTGAATGCCATTCGTTTCTCCTGTCTTTCCGGGTTCGCAGGCCCGCGCGGGGCCGTGAACAGTCTAGGGTCGGGGGTCGCGCGCTCAGGGGAGCACGACCACCTGCGCGCCGAATACGAGACCGGCCCCGAAGCCGATCTGCAGGGCGAGCCCGCCGCTGAGCTCGGGGTGCTCCTCGAGCAGTCGATGGGTGGCCAGCGGGATCGAAGCTGCGGACGTGTTGCCCGTGGTCTCGATGTCGCGGCCGATCACGACCGACTCTGGCAGCTTGAGCTGCTTGGCGAATTCGTCGATGATGCGCATGTTGGCCTGGTGAGGCACGAAGGCGGCGAGATCGGATGCCTCCACCCCGGCTGCTTCGAGGGCCTGGCGTGCGACCTTCGCCATCTCCCAGACCGCCCAGCGGAATACCGTGGGGCCCTCCTGGCGGAGTGTGGGCCAGGGCGCCGTACCGTCGCGGAACTCGGTGAGGGTGTGGTTCATCCCGACCGCCTCGAACTTCGAGCCGTCCGAACCCCAGATGGTCGGGCCGATGCCCACGGTGTCGCTCGGTCCGATGACCGCGGCACCGGCGCCGTCGCCGAGGAGGAACGAGATGCTGCGATCCGTGGGATCGACGATGTCGCTGAGTTTCTCGGCTCCGATGACCACCGCGTAGTGTGCGACGCCGCTGCGGATCAGGGCGTCCGCCTGTGCCACCGCGTAGGAGAAGCCCGCGCACGCGGCATTGATGTCATAGGCGGCGGCGGGGTTTGCGCCGATCCGATCGGCGACGATGGCCGAGACCGAAGGAGTCTGCTTGGGATTGCTGATTGTTGCGACGATCACGGCGTCGATGAGAGCGGGGTCGACCCCTGACCGCTCTACCGCCTCGCGTGCCGCGGCGGTGGAGAGATCGACTGCACTCGTCCCGGCATCCGCGCGCGTGCGCGTCACGATGCCGGTGCGCTGGCGGATCCATTCGTCGCTGGAGTCGATCGGCCCGACCAGATCGTCGTTGGGCACGATGTTCTCGCCCCGCGCTGCACCGTATGCGTAGATGCGGGTGTGGGCGACTCCGGTGGTCTGGGTGAGTGTGGCGGTCATTCTGCGCCTCCTGAGAGCAGGGCGGTCGCCGCGGCCAGATCGTCAGGGGATTTCACCGCGACGGTCGGGACGCCGCGCAGGGCGCGCTTGGCGAGCCCCGTTAGCGTACCCGCGGGAGACAGTTCGATGATGCCGGTCACGCCGTGTTCGGCGAATGAGGCCATGCACAGATCCCATCGCACGGGGGAGGCGACCTGCGCAACGAGCAGCTCGAGGGCAGTGGTGCCCTCTGTGACGGTGGAGCCGTCGCTGTTGGTCCAGAGAGTGAGGGAGGGATCGGATGCGGTCACCGACGCCGCCGCGGTGCGCAGCGTTTCGACGGCCGGCGCCATGAACCGCGTGTGGAACGCACCGGCCACCTGCAGCGGGATGACGCGAGTCCCCTGGGGCGGCGTGGTCGCGAGCTCAGCGATCGATGCCTGGGTGCCGGCGGCCACGATCTGCCCACCGCCGTTGTAGTTTGCCGGGGTGAGGTCGAGGGCCGCGAGACGTTCGAGGACGACGGTCTCGTCGCCGCCGATCACCGCGGCCATGCTGGTCGGCTCGAGCGCTGCTGCTTCGGCCATCGCACGCCCACGGATGCCGACCAGGCGCATTCCTGCATCCTCAGTGAGGACTCCGGCCGCAACGAGCGCGGTGATCTCGCCGACCGAGTGCCCTGCGACACCCGTGGGCAGCACGGTGCTGGACTGGATGAGTGCTGTCCAAGAGAGCAGTCCCGCGGCGACGATGAGGGGCTGAGCGACCTGCGTGTCTCGGATGCGATCGGCATCCCACTCGGTGCCGGCAGCGATCAAATCAACTCCGGCCTGCTCGGAGTAGGTGCCGAGGCGTTCGCGAACTCCGTCGAGCTCGAGCCACGGGGAGAGGAAGCCGGGGGATTGGGAACCCTGCCCGGGGAAGACGGCGACGATCACCTTCCCATCCTGCCAAGGATCACGGTGCACTTTCTGGCGTCAGTGTCACAAGAATCCGGGATTCCTTTGTGCCTACCAGCACAGTGAACACGATTCAGCGCGCGTGACGAATGGGGGGCTGGCGGCGGCGCGTGGCATCGGTGCCGATCGCGCCCAGAATGAGCGCCGTCTGCAGGATGAGCGCTTCGCGCGGGCCCGTCGCATCCCATCCGATCACTTCAGAGACCCGCTTGAGGCGATAGCGCACGGTGTTCGGATGCACGAAGAGTTCGCGCGCTGTGGCCTCGAGGGAGCGTCCATTGTCGAGGTAACTCCACAACGTCGTGACCAGGTCGGCGCTGTGAGCCTGCAACGGGC
>JAHIOK010000016.1 GCA_018895315.1 Actinomycetota bacterium
CATCGACTGCGCCCAGAGGCGGCCTGCTCGATAGGACGAGCGCACCAGGGGCCCAGCGAGCACGCCGAGGAATCCGATGCGCTCTGCCTCCTGCTTGAAGCCCACGAACTCGTCGGGCTTCACCCAGCGCGCCACAGGCAGATGCCGGGGCGTCGGCCGCAGATACTGCGTGATGGTGATGATGTCCGTGCCGGCATCGTGCAGGTCCTGTAGCGCCTGCACGACCTCTTCCGGCTCTTCGCCCATGCCCAGGATGAGGTTCGACTTCGTTATGAGGCCGGCGTTACGCGCCTGGGTCAGCACATCGAGCGATCGTTCATACCGGAAGGCCGGACGAATGCGCTTGAAGATGCGGGGGACCGTCTCGACATTGTGAGCGAACACCTCGGGGCGGGAATCGAAGACTTCGGCCAGCAGCGAGGGGTTGCCCGAGAAGTCCGTCGCGAGGATCTCGACGCCCGTTCCTGGATTCTGAGCATGGATCTGGCGGACCGTCTCGGCGTGAAGCCACGCGCCCTCGTCCGGCAGGTCGTCGCGTGCGACGCCGGTGACAGTGGCATAGCGCAAACGCATGCGCACGACGCTGTCGGCGACGCGGCGCGGCTCGTCGGTGTCGTAGTCCGCAGGCTTGCCCGTGTCGATCTGACAGAAGTCGCACCTCCTGGTGCATTGTGATCCGCCGATGAGGAAAGTCGCCTCGCGGTCTTCCCAGCACTCGAAGATGTTCGGGCAGCCCGCTTCTTGGCAGACCGTGTGCAGACCCTCGTCTTTGACGAGCGCCTGCAGCTGCGTGTACTCGGGCCCCATCCGGGCCTTCGTCTTGATCCACTCGGGCTTGCGTTCGATGGGCGTCTCGGCGTTGCGGATCTCCAGACGCAGGAGCTTGCGTCCCTCGGGGGCAGCGGCCGGGCCGGTGGAGGGACCCGTGGCGCAGCCACTCACGCGACGGCTCCGGCGTACTCCGCCTGGAACACGCGCGTTACGGTGTCGACGATGTCGCGCGGTGCGATATCCGCTCCCACCACCTCGCTGACCGTCGTCACGCCCGCGTCCGTGATGCCGCAGGGGATGATCCCGCGGAAACCGGCGAGGCTGTTGTCGCAATTGACGGCGAAGCCGTGCATCGTCACACCTTTCTCGACGCGCACGCCGATTGCGGCCACCTTGTCTTCGGACAGCGGCCGGCGCACCCACACACCGCTGCGGCCGGCAACCTGATAGCCGTCGACGCCGTGCTCACGGAGGGCGTCAATGAGCAGCCGCTCGATCCTGCGCACGTGCTCGACGACATCGATCGGTTCGCCGAGTCGCACGATGGGGTAGCCGACCAGCTGACCCGGGCCGTGCCAGGTGATCTTGCCTCCGCGGTCGACATCGACCACCGGAGTGCCGTCGGTGGGACGCTCCTGTGGCTCGGTGCGCTTGCCCGCGGTGTAGACCGCCTCGTGTTCGAGGACGATGAGCGTGTCGACAGCGGTGCCCGCGACAACATCGGCGTGTACGCGGCGCTGAAGCGCCCAGCCGTCGAGGTAGGGCACGAACGCGGGAGAGAGCCCCGCATCCAGAATTTCGAGCACGGTATCTCCTCGCGTCAAACGATTGGTGTACGGCGTCCAATAATACCTCTTCGCGTGGGCGCGACGACGATTGCGCCATACGCTGGGGAGATGGCATCCGTCGCGGGAAGACCCAAAGCATCCTCCCGCGAGGTGTTGGCCGAGGCAGCGTGCGAACTGTTTCTCGAGCAGGGCTACGACGCGACATCGGTGGCGAACATCACCACCCGTGCGGGTGTGAGTCGCTCGAGCTTCTTCAACTACTTCTCCGCGAAGAGCGACGTGCTGTGGGCCGGATTCGACGAGAGAGTGCATACCGCGGCATCCGGGCTCGCCGACCCCCGCGTGTCGATCATCGAGGCACTCGCGTCGATCGGCCGGGGATTCGAACCCGATGCGCTCGCCTTGGCGATCATGAATGCCGAGGCCATGGGGCTCGTCGCCGAACTGGACCGGGATCGCGCACAGCGGCAGTACCGGCTCCAGCGCGATGTCGTCGCTCGGCTC
>JAHIOK010000270.1 GCA_018895315.1 Actinomycetota bacterium
CTGCGAATTCACCCGGACGGCACGGTCGCGTCATGTCGTCGGCCGTAGGGTTGACGCGTGGCGCAGAGCATCTTCATCACCTCGGCCGAAGGTCATTCCGGCAAGTCCACTGTGGCGCTCGGCGTCTTGGACGCGCTGAGTCACGCGACCCCCCGTGTGGGCGTGTTCCGCACCATCGCCCGCTCGACGCTCGAGCGCGACTACGTGCTCGAGATGCTGCTCAGCCACGACGGCGTCGACCTGGACTATGACGCGTGCATCGGCGTGACCTACGACGACGTGCGCCACGATCCCGAGGCGGCTCTCGGCACGATCGTCGAGCGGTTCAAGGCTGTCGAGGCGCAATGCGACGCGGTGGTCATCCTGGGCAGCGACTTCACGGATGTCGGCAGTCCCGCCGAGCTCGGATACAACGCGCGCATCGCGGCCAACCTCGGTGCTCCCGTGCTGCTGGTGCTCGGCGGACGGGCGCAACAGGGCCAAGGCGAACAGCTCGGCACGACCCCGGCGCGCACCCCCGAGGAGATGGGCCAGATCACCGCGCTCGCCCTCGTCGAACTCGCTCACGGACGCGCTGAGCTGCTCGCTGTCGTGGCCAATCGCGCCGACCGCGATCGGTTGGACGACGTGCGCAGGTCGATCTCGTCGACCGTGACGGCGGCGATCGTGGGGGGCTCCGCCATCCCCGTCTGGGCGCTGCCCGAAGATCGCTTCCTCGTGGCGCCCTCCGTGCGCGGTGTCATGCGGGCACTGGATGCCCCTCTGATCAAAGGCGACCCCGAGCTGCTGACCCGCGAAGTGCTGGGTGTCGTGGTCGCGGGCATGTCGATGGTCAACGTCTTGCCGCGCCTCACTGAGAGCGCGATCGTCGTGATCCCCGCCGACCGCACCGAGGTGCTGCTGGCGACGCTGCTGGCCCACTCATCGGGGACCTTCCCCTCGCTCGCCGGAATCGTGCTGAACGGCCCGTTCCCGCTGCCCGACACGATCGACCATCTGATCGACGGGCTCCACTCGTCGCTGCCGATCGTCGCGACCGACCTCGGCACGTACGAGACCGCGGTGCGGGTGATGAACACGCGCGGGCGCCTCGCGGCCGACTCGCAGCGTCGCTACGACACGGCCCTCGCGATGTTCGAGCAGCACGTAGACACGGCGGAGCTCATGCGCTTGCTGGGCCTCGCGCAGTCGAGCGTCGTCACGCCGCTCATGTTCGAGTACGGCCTCATCGCGCGCGCCCGCGCCGATCGGAAGCGCATCGTGCTGCCGGAGGGCGATGACGACCGCATCCTGCGGGCTGCCGCCACGGTGCTCGCGCGGGGCATGGCCGACATCGTCATCCTCGGCGAGGACTTCGAGGTGCGCAGTCGCGCGATCGAGCTCGGCATCGACATCCGGGGTGCAGAAGTGCTGAGTCCGTTCGACGCCGTGCACGTGGACAAGTTCGCCCGTGAGTACGAGCGACTGCGCGCCCACAAGGGCGTCACCTACGCGCAAGCCGCCGACACCGTCACCGACGTCTCCTACTTCGGCACGTTGATGGTTCATCTGGGTCTCGCGGACGGCATGGTCTCCGGTGCTGCGCACACGACGGCTCACACGATCCGCCCCGCGTTCGAGATCATCAAGACGCAGCCGGGCGTCTCGGTGGTCTCCTCGGTCTTCCTGATGGCGCTCGCCGACCGCGTGCTGGTCTACGGCGACTGCGCGGTGATCCCCGATCCGACGAGCGAACAGCTCGCCGATATCGCGATCTCCTCGGCCGCCACCGCGACGCAGTTCGGCATCGAGCCGCGCGTCGCGATGCTGTCGTATTCGACGGGGGAGTCGGGCTCCGGTGCCGAGGTCGAGAAGGTGCGCACCGCGACTGCTCTCGTGCGCGAACGCGCGCCCGGGCTGCTGGTGGAGGGTCCGATCCAATACGATGCCGCGGCGGACGCGGCCGTCGCGAAGGCGAAGATGCCGGGTTCGGATGTCGCGGGCCGGGCGACCGTCTTCGTCTTCCCCGACCTCAACACCGGCAACAACACCTACAAGGCCGTGCAGCGCTCGGCGGGTGCCGTGGCCATCGGCCCGATCCTGCAGGGCCTGAACAAACCGATCAACGACCTCTCGCGCGGCGCGCTGGTCGATGACATCGTGAACACCATCGCGATCACGGCGATCCAGGCCCAAAGCCAGTAGATCCGGCTGCCCGGAGTGAGGCATCCCCCTTCGATGTGATTGGCTGAAAATATGAATGCCGTCGTCTTGGTCGTCAACAGCGGGTCGTCGTCTTTCAAGTACCAGCTGCTGGACATGGAGCACGAGCAGGTGCTCGCCACCGGCCTCGTCGAACGCATCGGCGAGGGGCTCGGGATGTCGCGGCACACGGTGACGGCGGCGAGCTCGGGTCCGGTGGGTGAAGGTCCCGCGCCAACGATGCTCGAGGCGACCTACGACCGAGAGCTGCCGATCCCCGACCACACCGTCGGGTTCCAGGTGATGCTCGACGCCTTCGCCGAGAACGGCCCGTCGCTCGAGGATCGTGCCCCGATCGCGGTCGGGCATCGCGTCGTGCAGGGCGGTGCCCGATTCTTCGAGCCGACCGTGATCACCCCGCTCGTCGAGATCAACATCGAGGATCTCTCCGCCCTCGCACCCCTCCACAACCCCGGCGCCGTCGCAGGTATTCGCGCGGCGCGCGCCGCGTTCCCTACCGTCCCGCACGTTGCGGTGTTCGACACCGCATTCCACCAGACACTTCCTCCGGCCGCCTATACATATGCGATCGACGCCAAGGTCGCCGCCGCGCATCGCATTCGGCGCTATGGCTTCCACGGCACGTCCCACAAGTTCGTCAGCGAAGCGGCGGCCGCCCATCTGGGGCGCGACACGTCGGAACTCCGCCAGATCGTGCTGCACCTCGGGAACGGCGGCTCGGCGACCGCGATCGACGGCGGGCGATCCGTCGACACCTCGATGGGCCTCACACCACTCGAAGGCCTCGTCATGGGCACTCGCTCGGGTGACATCGATCCGTCCGTGCTGCTGGTGCTCGCGCGCCGCGCCGATATGTCGCCCGGAGACCTCGACGACTTCCTTAATCGGCGGAGCGGTCTGCTGGGCCTCGCCGGTGCCTCCGACATGCGCGACATCGAGCAACGGCGTAGTGCGGGCGACCCGGCAGCGAGCCTGGCCTTCGACGTCTACATCCATCGCCTCCGTACGTACCTCGGCGCGTACATCGCGCAGCTCGGCGGGGTGGATGTCATCTCGTTCACCGCAGGTGTGGGCGAAAATTCCTCAGCGGTCCGCGCGGCGGCCGTCGCCACTCTCGGGTTCGCCGGCGTGCAGCTCAACGCCGAGCGGAACGAGACGAGGGCCCGCGGAATCCGGACCATCTCCACCGACGATTCGCCGGTGACCGTGCTGGTCGTGCCCACGAACGAAGAGCTCGAGATCGCCCGACAGACCCTGCAGGCGGCCGCGCTCTGAACCCGATCGGGTCCAGAGGTGGCGGTCCGTTTTGTTGCTGAAGATGTGAAAGTTCTCACGTAGCCTGCCTCGGTAATGGGACATGGTTAGGCTCCGGTATCGACACCCGGGCTCCCGAGCGGGTCGTCTCCGCGCATGCTCGGATTGCGCTCGTCACCCGACCCGAGGAGTTTCCGTGAGTCGCCGTCATCTGCGATCCATGTCCACCCGATTCATCGCCATCATCGCGGCGGTAGCGCTCGCGAGCGCGGCGGGTGTCGTGTTCGTCGCCCAGTCCGCGTCGGCCGCGGCGGATCCCTCGTTCAGCGTGGCGTGCTACCCGCGCGGAATGGCGCAGAACGATCCGATCGTCTTTCCGGGGCAAGCGGGAAAGTCGCACATGCACTCCTTCTTCGGCGCGAAGAACGTGAACGAGAACACCACGGTCGGTACCTTGCTGGCGGAGTCGTCGTCTCAGTGCGGCAGCCAGTTCAACACCGTTGACCTCTCGGCTTACTGGATCCCGACCCTCTACCAGAATGGGCAGGCCAAGCACGTCGAGACGGGCGCCTACCAGCTCCACGCCTACTACCAGCGTGCCGGTGGCGCCGGTGGCGCGCTCGTCGCCCAGGCCTTCCCTCGTGGACTCAAGATGATCGCCGGCGACATGCGCGCGACGACTCCCCAGGACAACGTGAGCTACGTGTGCGCCAAAGAGAACGACACGGGCTCGCAGCGGGGCGGCGGCAGGGAATTCATGACCTGCAACTCGGACGAAGTCTTCATCGCGAAACTGGTTTTCCCGGACTGCTGGGACGGGAAGAATCTCGACTCCGCTGACCACAAGTCGCACATGGCATATTCGAGCGGAAGCAACGCCAGCTGCCCCGGCAGCCATCCGGTCAAGCTGCCCCGGTTGACATTCGAAGCATGGTATTTCGGCGTGAACGGCGATGCGAGCAGTTTCAGCTGGGCCAGCGGTGGCGCCTATACATTTCACGGCGACGTGATCTCCGCATGGGACACCACCGCGGCCGCGAACCTCGTCAACCAGTGCATCAACGTCGCCGTCGACTGCAATCCGCTGCAATATGGGCAGATCCCGAAGGGCGCGGTCACGCAGGCGCAGATCGACGCGCAGCTCACGGGGACGACGCCAGCCGCCCCCGCGCCTCCGGCCCCTGCGCCATCTCCGTCCGCGAGCCATGGCGGCGGCCACACGATGCCGATGCCGTCACCCACACCCACGCCCACACCGACTCCGGACGCGACTCCCACTGCCACATCGGCAGCGCAGTCGTCACCGTTCGCCACACCGAGTGCGACGTCAATGAATCACGAAACAGGAGGCCATGGCCCCGCAACGATATCCGCGCCTGCCGGGAGCGGTCCGATCGCGCTGGTGAGTGTCATCCTCGCCATGCTCGCGGCAGGGGGCCTCTTTCCGTTCGCCGTATTCCGCCGGCGCGGGCGGTTGCGGAGGAAGTGAGCCTCGAGTCGTCGGCGGGGCCGGCAACGAGACTTTCACCGGGTGCAATGGTGCCA
>JAHIOK010000271.1 GCA_018895315.1 Actinomycetota bacterium
ATGCACGCCTGGGCGCTCGCGCCCGCCGCTATCGGAACCTGCTGCCTCGCGGCGGATCGGCGGCGGATGCGTGCCCCCGAGCTCGCGGCATCCGTCCTCATGCTGTTCGCGATGCTGGATGCCGCCTCCGCTCGTCTCGTGCCGCCCGTGTACTGGGCCGCTGCGCTGCTGCTTTCGGCGATGCTCCTCGCCGCGCTCCGCGGCCCCCGTTCAACCGCCGCGCGGCGAGCCCCGCACTCCACCGCCGCGCGGCGAATCCCGCGCTCCATCGCCGCGCGGCGAATGCACGACTTCCCGGCGAACGTACGGGTTCCTCTACGCACGCAGGCCGTGCACTCGCGGCCACGTCGTGCACTGGGCGCGGGCAGCATGATGACGGTCCATACGACCGTCGGGATGGTCGCGATGGCGGCGCTTCTGCTGGCGATGGGGCATGCGGATGCCTCGGCCGGTGCGCACGTGCACGGCGTGAGTGCGGCGACCCTGGTGATCGTGATGGTGGGCGGAGCCACGGCCTACGCAGTCGGATCAGCCGTGGCATTCGTGCGCGCACACGGGTGGATCGATCGCTCGCAGCACGCGGCAATGGGCGCCGCGACGCTCGTGATGGGCCTCGCGCTGCTCGGCTGACGAGCGCGAGCCACCGATTCCTCCCCTGTGGATAACTTCTGCAGGATGCCGCGGGGTGTCGGTACGGTGGTCGCATGAAGTCCCCGATCGTCCGCCTCGCCGCCATCGCGACGCTGGTGATCGCGCTCACCGCCGGGTGCACTCCCGACCCCGCGCCGACTTCGTCGCCCACGGGATTCACCTCGGAAGAGCAGGCATTCGCCGCCGCCGAGCAGACCTACCGGGCCTATGTCGACGCGCTGAATCAGGTGGATCTGAGCGACCCCCAGACGTTCGAAGCCGTCTACCAGTGGACGACCGGGGACCTGAACGCGTCAGATCGGAAGGGCCTGTCCGAATACCACGCCAGCGGATCGGCCGTCTCAGGCAGTTCAGTCGTTGCTTCCCTTTCGTCGATATCGGTATCGGAGAACTTCGACACGGTGCAGCTGGCGAGTTGTCTCGATGTCTCGTCGGTTGACGTTCGTGACGCTGCTGGAAACTCGCTCGTTGATGTGAATCGCGCTGACGTACAGAGCTTGGAAGTAACCGCGGAAGAGTCATCGACTTCCCCGACGGGGTTCGTAATCTCGACAATCTCAGGACGCGACGGAGGTCCGGCGTGCGGAGCGTAGTAGCTGTGGTTCTCGCGACGCTCCTTGGAATAGCACCAATGGGCATACAAGCCGCCAAGAATTGCGGAGATGTCGGCACCTGGACATCGACTTGCTCCGCCTCAAACACCGGGACAGGTGTCGACGTCTCCGCAAGCCAGAACCAGCCCGGCAACAACCCCGGCAACTCCGGAAACGGCGGCACCCGCGGCCCTAACAACGGGACCGCACCGTCCGCACCGACGCCGGCACCAACCACCTGCACCACCATCATCTGCGATCGAGTGAACTACTCCGTGGTGGGACCGCCCGATGTCACGCTCGCCGATCTCGTTTCATTCGTCCCCGCGAAGCCGACTCTCATGGGCGAGCCCGCCGGTATCGGCGTCGTCGGCATGCCGACGAACATCGTCGCGTCCGCGAGTGAGCAGCGCATCCCCGGCCGGCTGCTGGACTGGGATGTCGTGGTGAGGTTCGTCCCCGCCGGGTTCCGGTTCGACTACGGCGACGGCGCAACGCGGTCCGCGAGCACCGGGGGCACTCGGTGGGCAACCCTCGGCCAGGCGGACTTCACCCCAACCGCCACCAGCCACACGTATGCCGCTCGAGGCACTTACCCCGTCACCGTGACCGTGCTGTACTCCGCGTCCGTCGACTTCGGCAGCGGCACCTGGCGCCCGGTCGACGGCTTCGTCGAGGCGAGCACCGGGGGCTACAGCATCCGGGTCGTCGAAGTGCGCACCGCCCTCGTCGACAAGACGTGTCTCGAGAACCCCACCGGACCCGGCTGCTGACGATCGGTCAACCCGCGCGCAGAGGCGATCCGACCACCTCGAACCGCACGCCGCTCATCGCCCCCGACAGCAGGGGCATCGCCTCGGCGATCGCCGCACGCACCGAAGGCAGCTCCAGCGACGCGCGGTGCGCCTCAGCAGATACCCACAGCTCCATGACGAACACCGTGTCTGGATCATCGGCGGAGACGCCCACCTCGTAGAGGAGACATCCGATCTCGGCCAACTCGCCGCCCGGACGGGTGAGCAGCGCCACCACTTCGTCACGCGCCCCTGGCTTGGCTCCGAGCTGCCCGACATTCGCGAAGGTCATTCCTGAAGTCTGGCACGCACCCCCCACACACGACAGGGAAGGAGTCCCGACCACCGACCCGCACCCCCGTGCCAGGATGAACCCCGTGACAGACCGACTGATGCTCCTCGACTCCGCGCCGCTCTACTTCCGGGCCTTCTACGGCGTTCCCGACACGGTGA
>JAHIOK010000272.1 GCA_018895315.1 Actinomycetota bacterium
ACTTCCGCGGGTGGGCGCGCCAACCCGGGCTGCGGACGGTCCAAGGGGCGCTCGAAGATGCGATGGCCCGCGTGCTCGGCGGTACACCGAGCCTCACCGTCGCCGGGCGTACGGATGCCGGCGTGCATGCTGCCGGCCAAGTGGCGCATGTCGATCTCGATGCCGGGCAGCAGGCACGACTGCTCGTGCGGCGCCGGGATGCGGCATCCGAAGGTGCTGCGGGACTTGCTCCGAGGCTCCGCGGCGTGCTGGGCCTCTCGTCCGATGTCACCGTGTCGCGCACCACCGCCGCGCCCGAAGGATTCGACGCGCGATTCTCCGCCGTATGGCGACGCTACGAATATCGCATCGCCGATGCGGTCAGCGGGTACGACCCGATGGAGCGACACCGCACGACGCCGGTGCGCGACGCGCTGGATGTCGATGCGATGGATGCCGCCGCCCGCACTCTGATCGGACTCCACGACTTCGCCGCCTACTGCAAACCGCGACCGGAGTCCACGACGATCCGGACGCTCCTCGAGTTCAGCTGGCGGCGCGACGAGCGAGGGGTGCTGGTCGCCCACCTGCGCGCAGACGCGTTCTGCCACAGCATGGTGCGTGCCTTGGTCGGTGCCTGCGTTGCAGTGGGCAATGGACGCCTGGCGGTGGAGGATGCGGCGATGCTCCGTGATGCGGGGGAGCGTACGAGCGCGTTCACCGTCCTCGCCGCAAAGGGGTTGACGCTCACGGAGGTGGGCTACCCGGCCGACGAGATGCTCGCCACGCGCGCTGAGCAGACCCGCGCGCGCCGCGACCTCGACGACAGCGGTAGCCGCGACTAGCTCCATCCGTTCCCTATGGATCTGTGCGGCCGTCACCCGGCCGTCACTCGCCCCGCCTAGGCTGATGATGATGAAGGTAATCTCCTACAACCTGCGCAAGCACCATGCCGCGGGCGAGCTGGCCGGCCTCGTGCAGCGCCATGGCGCGGATGTGCTGTGCCTCCAGGAATTCGACACCTCGGACATTCCGACCGAGATCGCAGGTCTCCGACTGGCGCACGCGACGCAGCGCAACCGGCTGGGGCTCGCGGTCTACTACCGTGCGAGTTCGTACCGGGCGATCGAGGTCCGATCGATGGCGCTGAAGAAGTCGCTGCACGACCGAGTGCTCAAGCCCGCGGAAGAACGACTACTGGGTGTGCGACTGCACGATATCGACGCGAATCGGGAGTTCATCATCGCGTCCTTCCACGCCGCACCGCTGACCGCACTCAATTCGCTCCGCCGGCACCAGATCCGCACCGCGCTCACTGAGCTGGCAGCACTCGGCGAGGGCCTGCCGATCCTCATGGTGGGGGACTACAACTACCCAGTGTTCAAGGAGAACCTCGGGCAGAAGGTGCGCGAACACGGCTACGACCTCACCCTCAGCGACTCACGCACCTACACGCGCTACCGGTTCTTCCGTGGTCACTACGACTTTGCGACATCGGTGGGGTTCACGATCGACCGCATCCGCACCCTTCCGCAGGGGCTGAGCGACCACTTGCCGATCCTCATCACGATCGACGGCGCGGAGGACGCGGCCGTCGCTTGACGCGTTTCCTCGGCTCGGTTTGGTCAGAGTAGGCGGATGCCGTAAGCTATCCCTTTGGTGACCGTTCCCTGCTGGGCGGCACCGCGAACGTGAGCCCTCCACTGGCGTCTTGCCCCCGATATCCGTCGGAAAAGCACCCCGGAGTGGGATTCACGAACATCTCCGTTCGACAAGAAAGCAGCACTACTGTGACGCGCACTTACACCCCGAAGGCTGGCGAAGTCCAGCGCGAGTGGTTGGTCATCGATGCCACCGACGTCGTCCTCGGACGCCTCGCCACGCACGCGGCCGTTCTCCTCCGCGGCAAGCACAAGCCGACCTTCGCAAACCACATCGACACCGGCGACTTCGTCGTGATCATCAACGCCGACAAGGTCGCGATGACGGGACAGAAGCTCCAGAAGAAGAAGGCGTACCGTCACTCGGGTTACCCGGGCGGCCTCAAGTCGGTCACGTACGAGGAGCTTCTCGCGAAGAACCCCGAGCGCGCCGTCGAGAAGGCCGTTCGCGGCATGCTCCCCAAGAACAGCTTGGGTGCCGCGCAGCTGCGCAAGCTCAAGGTCTACCGCGGCGCCGAGCACCCCCACGGTGCACAGCTGCCCAAGACGTACATCTTCGACCAGGTCGCCCAGTAAGCGCCGCTCAGACTGACTAAGGACACACTCGTGGCGAAGATCTCCGACTCCATCGAAACCCCCACCGAATTCTCGACCGAGACCCCGGTCGACCAGACGGCCGTCGTCGCCGAGCGCCCCGTGCTCAGCGTCCCGGGCGCCGCGGTCGGTCGTCGCAAGCAGGCTATCGCCCGCGTGCGCATCGTTCCCGGCTCCGGCACCATCACGGTCAACGGCCGCACGTTCGAGGACTACTTCCCGAACAAGCTGCACCAGCAGCTCGTGACCGACCCGTTCACGGTGCTCAACCTCACCGACGCGTACGACGTCATCGCGCGCATCTCCGGCGGCGGCCCGTCGGGTCAGGCCGGTGCACTGCGTCTCGGCATCGCCCGTTCGCTGAACGGCATCGACGAAGAGAACAACCGCGCCACCCTCAAGAAGGCCGGCTTCCTCTCGCGCGACGCGCGTGTCAAGGAGCGCAAGAAGGCGGGTCTCAAGAAGGCCCGCAAGGCTCCTCAGTACTCGAAGCGCTGATCGGATCTGCTCCGATGCCGCTGTTCGGCACGGACGGGGTGCGGGGGCTGGCCAACGGCTCCCTCACTTCCGATCTCGCGCTCACCTTGGCCCAGGCGACTGCTGTCGTCCTGGGCCAAGGCCGTACTGCCGACGCACGACGCGCGGCGGGCAAACGTCTCAGCGCTGTCGTGGCTCGCGATCCCCGCGTCTCGGGCGAGTTCCTCGCCGCGGCCGTATCAGCGGGTCTTGCCTCATCCGGCGTAGACGTCTATGACGCCGGCGTGCTGCCCACTCCGGCGGCGGCCTTCCTGATCGCCGATATCGACGCCGACTTCGGCGTCATGGTGTCGGCCTCGCACAACCCCGCGCCCGACAACGGCATCAAGATCTTCGCCCGCGGCGGGGTGAAACTTCCCGATGTCGTCGAGAACCGCATCGAAGAAGCCATGTCCGGCCCGAAGCTGCAGCCCACCGGCGCAGCGGTCGGCCGCATCCGTCGCTTCGCCGATGCCGAAGACCGTTATGTCGTGCACCTGCTGGGATCGCTGCCGCATCGCCTGGACGGCATCCACGTGGTGCTCGACTGCGCGCACGGTGCGGCATCCGGAGTCTCGCCTGAGACGTTCCGCGACGCCGGAGCGCAGGTGACCGTCATCGGTGCCGATCCCGATGGCTGGAACATCAACGACGGCGTGGGTTCGACTCACCTCGGCCCTCTGGCAGAGACGGTCGTGCGCCTCGGCGCCGACGTGGGTATCGCCCACGATGGCGATGCCGACCGCTGTCTCGCTGTCGACGCCGCCGGCAACATCGTCGATGGTGATCAGCTGATGGCTATCATCGCGGTCTCGATGAAGGAGCGCGGTCACCTCGCCCACGACACTCTTGTTGCAACCGTCATGAGCAACCTCGGGCTGCACCGTGCGATGAACGATCACGGCATCACGGTGTTGCAGACGGCGGTCGGTGATCGCTATGTGCTCGAGGGCATGAACGAAGGCGGCTATTCCCTCGGTGGCGAGCAGTCCGGCCATGTCATCATGAGCGAGTTCGCGACCACGGGTGACGGACTCCTCACCGGGTTGCACCTTGTCGCCGAGATGGCACGCAAGAAGGCCACACTGGCAGAGCTCGCCTCGATCATGACGGTCTATCCGCAGGTGCTCATCAACGTCAAGGATGTCGACCGCTCGAGGGCCGCGACGGACGTCGAGGTGCAGGCGGCCGTCGCCGCGGCAACCGCAGAGCTCGGCGACAGCGGGCGGGTGCTGCTGCGTCCGTCCGGCACCGAGCAGCTCGTGCGCGTCATGGTGGAGGCCGCGGATGAGGCCACTGCTCGCCGTCACGCCGATCGGCTCGTCGACGTCGTCCGGGAGCGACTCGCGCTCTAGCCCGGGCGCCCTTGTCCGCCCGCGCGGCCGCAGCGCGCCGAGTGCACGGGTTGGCGCCGAGCGCACGACGAAGCCACGCGGTGACGTCGTGCACTCGGCGACATGTCGTCCGTTCGCGGCAGGCCGGGCGCGTGCGGCCGTGCCCGACTGGCGCCGCGAGGAGGGCAGGTTCAGGCGGTCGGGGTGCTCCAGGAGAGCGACTCGATGTATCGCAGCAGTACTCCTTCGCGCAGCGCCCATGGTGAGATCTCGAGCTCGTCGACCTTCATGATCGTCATGGCCTCGTGCAGCACGACGGCCGCGGCCACGATCTGG
>JAHIOK010000273.1 GCA_018895315.1 Actinomycetota bacterium
CACCGACGTCTACTTCGGCGACCTCGACATCCTCCTCCTCGACATGCCGCCCGGTACCGGCGATGTCGCCATCTCCGTCGGCCAGTTCCTCCCCCACGCCGAAGTGCTGGTCGTCACGACTCCGCAGTCCGCCGCCGCAGACGTTGCGGTGCGCAGCGGTCTGGTGGCGCGGCAGACAGGTCAGCGCGTCATCGGCGTCGTCGAGAACATGGCGGGCCTCACTCTTGCGGACGGGACGGTGCTCGAGCTGTTCGGTGCCGGCGGCGGCGCTCTGGTGGCCGCAGCCCTCTCCGTCGGCGAGGAAACTCCCCTGATGGCATCGATCCCGCTGAGTCCGATGCTACGGGTGGACGGGGACGCGGGGACCCCCATCGTTGCGACGCATCCCGAGGATGCGGCGGCCGAGGCCATCACCGCGCTCGCCGAGACGCTCGCAACTCGTCCCCAGAGCCTGCGCGGCCGGGCGCTCCCCGTCACTCTCCGCTGACAGCGGCGCGCCTACGTCGCTTCCGAGTCGAAGGGCACGGCGTCCCCCGGCGTGAAAGTTGTCTTCGCCGCGAGAGCTTCGGATGCCGCAGCACCAGCCGCTGCCATCTTCACGGTCGTCGTAGGGGCATCATCCAGCAGCGCTTCACGAATGATGCGACGCGGGTCGTATTGACGCGGGTCCAGCTTCTTCCAGTCGACGTCCTCGAAGCCGTCACCCATCTCGTCCTGTACGCGGGTCTTCGCCCCTCGCAGCATCTCCCTGGCGCGTACCGTGAGGCGCGCGAGCGACTCCGCATAGCCGGGCAGACGCTCGGGGCCGACGAGGATGGCTGCGATCACCCCGATCAGCAGCAGCTTCTCGATCGTCAGCCCGAAGAACATGACCCCAGGTTACCGCCGCGCCTCAGGTGCACCGCGCAGGGTTCACCGTAGGCTGACCGACGGAGGTCGATAATGAGCGAGCAGGACGCACATCAGAGGGTCGCTCAGGATGCCTCGAACGACAGGTTCGCGCAGGAAGCGACCATCGAACCGGAGCACATCCAGCGTGCGCGTGCGCATGCCCTTGAACTCGGTGCCGCACCGATCAGCCCCGCCGTGGGCGCGCAGATCGCGCTCATCGCCGCCGTGTCGGCCGCATTGAACATCGTAGAGATCGGCACCGGCGCTGGCGTGTCAGGTCTGTGGCTGCTGCACGGTGCGCCCCGCGCCATCCTCACGACCATCGACAGCGAGCCCGAACACCTCGGCGTCGCCCGTCAGGCGTTCGCAGAGGCGAAGGTCCCGGCGGCTCGCGCGCGCTTCATCGCCGGACGCGCCGCGGATGTGCTGCCCCGCATGAACGAGGCGTCGTACGACATCGTGCTGGTCGATGCCGACCCGGAGGGCGTCATCGAATACGTCGAGCACGGCTTGCGCCTGGTGCGCCCTGGGGGCACCGTCCTGGTCCCCCGAGTGCTCCACGGCGGCGCCGTGGCCGACCCCGTGCGACGCGACGCAGTCACCGCGGCCTATCGCTCGTTGATCCACGAAACGCAGTCCTCTCCGGCAGTTTTCGGCGCACTGTCCATCGTCGGCGAGGGGCTTCTGCAGCTCGCGACGAGCAACGCTCCTCGCGGCTGAGGCCGTACGACCGTCCGAGAACGACAGAACAGCCGGTCAGATGACCGGCCGTTCTGGGATATCGTGGGTGCGCTCAGGCGGGGTTCACAACACCGCTGAGCACGGTGTAGAGCTCCTTGGCTTCGGCATCGTTCACCGAGACGACAAGGCGTCCACCGCCCTCGAGCGGCACGCGCACGATGATCAAGCGCCCTTCCTTCACGGCCTCCATCGGCCCGTCTCCGGTTCTCGGCTTCATGGCTGCCATCGTGGCTCCCTTTCGTCGCTGTATGCCTTATGAGTTTACCTTGTGCCTCCGACCGGGGATAATCCGCGGATGCCGTTGACGGTCAGGGAATCTGCCAGTAGGTGGTGCTCAGGGCGTACACGTTGTAGATCCACCACCACTGAGCAACCAGGCACGCCACCAGAACACCTCCGCGCCACACGGTCGATCGCGGTGCGGCCAGAGCCCCCCAGACCGGAGAGATCGGCAGCAACAGTCGGAAGATGCTGGACTGCGGGAAGAACACCGCGAGCAGATACAGCAGATAGCTCGCCGTCCACAGCCGAAGGTCAACACCGAGCCTCTTCACGTGCGGCTCGAACAGCAGAACTGCCGCGATGCCGACGACGAGCACTGCGAGAGCGATGTACCCGATCGTGGCGTTCAGTCCCCACGTGGTGAACCAGAACGCCGTCGCCTCGAGGAAGCCGTGGAACGGCGAGAAATCCGCGCTGGCGTCGGATATCCAGTTGCGACGCCACGCCAGCTCGGTGGCCAGATAGGCGTCGGGGTTGCCGGTCGCGATGCCGGCGATCACCTGCCATGCGAAGCCGCATATGGTCGCGAGCGCGGCCAGGACGATGATGTGGGCTGCATCCCTCCCGGGGAGCGGCGTCTTTCGTCGCTGCCACCACCGCCAGATTCCGTGCAGTCCCAGCAGCAGCGCGAAGGCCAGCACGCCAGGACGGGTGGCCGCCATCAGCGGAATCAGCAGGTACAGCCACCCGTAGGTGCGGCGCATCAGCATCCACAGCGCGAGGAAAAGCCAGAGAAGGAAGAGCGATTCGGCGTACCCGATCTGGAAGACCGCGGCGAGCGGCCCGCAGGCGAAGAAGACCACAGCCCAGGTCGCCGCCGAGCGGTCCAGACGCAGGCGCATCATCCGGTACAGCACGAGAGAAGCGAAATAGCCCGCGACGAGCGAGATGATCACCGCACCAGCGCCCCACGAGCCGAAGACGAACCCGATCCCCTGCGCCAGGTATGCAAACAACGGCATGAATGCCCATTGGTTCTCGGCGACCTTGCCCGCGCTGGTCAGCGGCAGTGCTGCGGGGTAGCCATTGAGCGCCGTGAACCAGTACCACTGGGCATCCCAGCCCAGCATGTAGTCGCCGATCGTCGCACCCTTGCCGAAACGCGACGTCGGGGCCGCCAGCGTCGTCGCGATCCCGAAGAACGCCGTCGTCACCACGCGCGCTGCGAGGTAGAGGAAACCGATGCGTACGGCTGCGGGCCATTGCGACCATCGCCGTGTCGGTGTGACCAGCGGCGGCTCGGCAGACTCGACGGTGGCGTCGTCCGCGGTCACGACGTCGCGAGCCAGGCCCTGAGGCCGCGTTCGACGTCGTCGATCTGTGAGATCGGTACGCGCTCCTCATCGTGATGCGCAAGCTGGGGATCGCCAGGGCCGTAGTTCACCGCAGGCACACCGAGCGCCGAGAACCGGGCCACGTCTGTCCAGCCGTACTTGGGCCGGGGCTCCGCACCGACCGCACGCAAGAACTCCTGCGCGAGCGGGGCATCGAGCCCGGGGCGCGCGCCCGCGGCGACATCGACGATCTCCACCTCGAACCCCGCGAAGATGTCACGGACGTGGCGAGCAGCGTCGTCGGTGCTGCGACTCGGCGCGAAGCGGAAATTCACCTCGACCTCGCACAGGTCGGGGATCACATTGCCCGCGACGCCTCCACTGATGCGCACCGCGTTGAGACCTTCACGGTATGCCAGGCCCTCGACATCGATCGTGTGCGGTCGGTACTCTGCCAGCCTGCTGAGGATGGGGGCGACCTTGTGTATTGCGTTCTCCCCAATCCACGAACGAGCGCTGTGGGCCCGTACACCGTGTGTGCGCACGATCGCGCGGAGCGTGCCGTTGCACCCACCTTCAACCTGCCCGTTGGAGGGCTCACCGAGGATCGCGAAGTCTGCCCGGAACAGATCGGGGCGATTGCGCGCCAGCCGATTCAGGCCGTTGAGATTCGAATCAACTTCTTCGTGGTCGTACCACATCCACGTGATATCGGCCCGGGGAGCCGTGAGTTCGGCGGCCAGCTTCAGCTGCACGGCGACGCCGGCCTTCATGTCGACGCTGCCACGACCCCAGATGTGGGGCACACCGTCGATCTCGATGTCGCGCGTGGGCAGGTTGGCGTTGATCGGCACGGTGTCGATGTGCCCGGCGATGGCGACCCGCTGCTCTCTCCCGAGATTCGTGCGGGCGACGATCGTGTCGCCATCGCGGTGCACCTCGAGGTGCGGAAGTGTGCGCATGGCATCATCGATCAGATCGGCGAGGGTGCGCTCGTCTCCGGAGACGCTCGGGATGTCGCAGATCGTGCGGGTGAGGTCGACCGAGGTGGAGGAGAGATCGAGCCGGCTCATACCTCCGAGTCTACCGAGGCCCCCGAGTTCGCTAGCGTGGAACCATGAGCGACGAGCGATGGGTATGGGGAGTCGGGCTTGCAACGACGTCCGACGACGGCACGGTACTCGACACCTGGTTCGCCGAGCCCGCGCTCGGCCGCATCCCGCTGGGATACGACCCCGAGATGCCTCCGGAACGCCTCGAACGCCTCGCCGTGCCCGACCCTCGGCGCGCCGTAACGGTCGACACCGTGACGATCGAGATCGACCTCGAAGCGGCACCGACGTCGACCCCCGACGCCTACCTGCGGCTGCACGCGCTCTCCCACCTCCTCGTCGCGCCGAACGAGGTCAACCTCGACGGCATCTTCGGACACCTGCCCATCGTGGCGTGGACCAACGCCGGCCCCATGCATCCGGATGACGCCACCCGCCTGCGCCCGCTGCTGCTCCGGGAAGGCATCCAGGTGCAGAGCCTCGACAAGTTCCCGCGGCTTCTGGACTACGTCACACCGATCGGCGTGCGAATCGCGGATGCCTCGCGCGTACGCCTCGGCGCGCACCTCTCCCCCGGCACCACCGTCATGCACGAGGGTTTCGTCAACTTCAACGCGGGCACCCTGGGCGCTTCGATGGTCGAAGGGCGCATCTCGCAGGGCGTGACCGTCGGAGACGGTAGCGACATCGGCGGCGGCGCATCCATCATGGGCACGCTGTCGGGTGGCGGCGCACACCGGGTCTCGGTCGGCGCGCGCAGCCTGCTCGGCGCCAACGCCGGCATCGGCATATCTCTCGGCGACGACTGCATCGTCGAGGCCGGCCTCTATGTCACGGCGGGGTCGAAGATCGTGCTCGCCGACGAACCGCGGCGTGCCGACGGAACGCTGCCGACAGTGAAGGGAGCCGAGCTCTCCGGCCGCGATGGCATCCTGTTCCGCCGCAATTCGCTGAGCGGCGCCGTCGAGGCCGTCCGCCGCACGGGCGTCGGCGTGACACTCAACGAGGCCCTCCACGCCTGATCCCAGCCTTGTCCTGTTCCGTTTACGAACGGTTCTCGTCGCTTCCCTGCGCGCCGCGCCGACGAAAACCGTTCGCAATCGGAATCCGACCCGGAGGCCTAAGCTCGACGCATCCCGTCCGAAGGAGGACAGAGCCTATGTCTCATCGCGTGCCGAAGCGGCTGTACGAAGCCGAGCTGAAGATCCTGCAGGCGAAGCTGGTCGACATGCAGGCGTGGGTGCAGGCCACCGGCGCCCGCATCGTGGTGATCTTCGAGGGGCGAGATGCCGCGGGCAAGGGCTCGACGATCAAGCGGGTGACCGAATACCTCAATCCGCGCGTCACACGGGTCGTCGCACTTCCGGCGCCCAGCGAGCGCGACAAGACCCGCTGGTACTTCCAGCGCTACGTGCCGCACCTGCCGGCTGCGGGCGAGATCGTGCTGATGGACCGCTCCTGGTACAACCGGGCGGGGGTCGAGCACGTGATGGGCTACTGCTCGAACGACGAGTACCACCGTTTCCTGCACCAGACCCCGATCTTCGAACGGATGCTGGTGGAGGACGGCATCATTCTGCTGAAGTACTGGTTCAGCGTGTCCGACGTCGAACAGGAGAACCGCTTCCGCTCACGCAACGACGACCCGATGCGGCGGTGGAAACTCAGCCCGAACGATGTGCTCTCGATCACGAAGTGGGAAGACTACTCACGGGCGAAGGACACGATGTTCGTGCACACCGACATCCCCGAGGCGCGCTGGTACGAGGTCGACAACGAAGACAAGCGCCGCGGTCGCCTCAACATGATCGCGCACATGCTGACGCAGATTCCGTTCGAGATCGTCGAGCGCGAAGAGATCGAGATTCCCGAGCGACCCGCCTCCGGCGGCTACGAACGCCCCCCTCGCGACATGTCGGTGCACGTCCCCGACTATGCAGGCGACCTCGAAGCACAACACTCGAAGGCCGTGCGTTCCAAAAACGGCACACGCGCCACGGAGAAGGCCGCAGCGAAAGTCGCCGCCGCCGAGGTCGAGAAGTCTTAGCTCCCTCTACCCGGAGAAGAACACCGACAAGGTGAAGCTCCAGACACAGATGACGGCGAGCATCCCGAGGCTGTAGTAGATCGACGCGCGCAGGATCTCGCCCTCCCGCCCGGAAAGTCCGACGGCGCCGGCCGCGATGGCGATCGACTGCGGAGAGATGACTTTTGCCGTCGTCCCTCCCGCGGTGTTGGCAGCGATGAGCAGCTCCGGCTGCACTCCGATGCGCTCGGCCGTCGCGACCTGGAGCGGACCGAACATGGTGTTGTTGTTGACGACCGATCCGGTGAGAAAGACCCCGATCCAGCCGATGATGGGGGCGAACAGCGGGAACAGCGGGCCGACCGCGGCCAGGGCGCTGCCGATGCTCGCGGACCCGCCAGAATAGTTCGCGATGTTCGCGAGCACGAGGATCGCGGCGATGAGGGCGAGCGCCTGCCAGAGACTGCGGATCGTCGCCACCAGCTGCTCCCACAGGTCAGAGGCGCGCAGCGCCCGCGTCGTGAAGAACGAGACGATCACGGCGAGCAGAATCGCCGTGCCGGTCGCGTTGATCGGAGTGAAGTCCCAGGTCGTCGACACCACGGTGCCGCTCGCGGTCGTGATCTGACCGGTGAGGCCGGGAATCTGCACCTTGAACACCGCTCCGGCCAGCGCACCCGTTGCTGTGAAGAGCTGTTTGAACGCGGGGATGCTCCACACCAAGATGAATGCGGTGAGGATGTAGAAGGGGCTCCACGCCACCGCGACATCGCGGAACCTGTGGCGCTCGACCGGAGGAGCGACCCCGCCGTCCTCACGGAAGACGCGTCGGGGCTGCCACACGCGCCCGAGGACGAAGAGGGCCACCATCGCGGCGAGACCCGACCCGATGTCGGCGAGCTCCGGTCCGAGGAACCAGAGAACGCCGGCCTGCACGCCGCTGAACACGATGCTGACCACGAGCGCGGCGGGCCACGTCTCGCGGAGCCCCCGCCATCCGTCGAGGATCATCACGAGCAGGAACGGGATGAGGAAGGTGAGAGGCTGCAACACCAGCACCATCGTGCGCGAGAGGTCGGTCACATCGATACCGGCGACCTGCGCGCCGACGATCACGGGAATGCCGATCGCGCCGTACGCACCGGCCCCGACGTTCGCGACCAGTGACAGCATCGCGGCTTTCACCGGACGGAACCCCAGTTGCACGAGGAGCGCAGCGCAGATCGCGATCGGCACGCCGAAGCCCGCTGCACCTTCGAGGAACGCGCCGAACGCGAAACTGATCAGCTGTACCTGGATCCGCTGATCGGGCGATATCCCCGAGATGGAGGCGCGGATGACCTCGAACCGGCCGCTGGCCACGGCCAGTCGATACAGCCAGACCGCCATGACGATGATGTAGGCGATCGGCCAGATCGCCGTGAGCAGGCCGATCAAGCCCGCTCCTCCGACGCCGGATGCCGGCATCCCGAACACCCACACGGCGACGACGATCTCGACGACCACCGCGATCGCGGCGGCGACGATGCCCTTCAGCTTGAAAGCAACCAGGCACAGCAGGAAGACGAGGATCGGGATCGCGGCGACAAGTGCTGAGAGCCACAGGCTGCCCAGCGGATCGGTGTTCTGGGTCCACATGGGTACACCGTCGCACAGATCGCCCTCGAAGAGACGGGATCTGAGCTGGAGAAAATGACCGATCCGGCTCGCGGATCTCGTAGCGCGCGACCTCGGGAAGAAATTCGTGCTCCGCTGGGTAGGATTCACCGGTAGCCATTGTGACCTCAGCCCAGTCCGAGCGCGCTGCGGCACCGTCACGTGCGCGCCTGCGTGTAGCTTTGGCGATCACCGGTGCGACGCTGCTGATCGCCGGACTCACCGTGCTGATCTTCTTGGTGCGCGCGGGCGGCGTCGGCGAAACCGCATGGCCGGTCGAGTGGGAACTGGACAACAGCGACAACGGTGTGCTGTTCCAATTCGTCCACGACCTGCTGTCGGGGCATCACCTCGACTGGAGCTTCTCGCCCCAGGTGTATGTGTTCCCGGAGATGCTGATCAGCATCATCGCCTATGTGCTCGCCGGCGGCGCGGTCCAGCTGTACTTCGTCTTCGTCGCCGCGATCAACAACGCGGCACTCTTCCTCGGGCTTTACCTCCTGGTGCGCCTGCTGTACCCGTCCGAGCGCCAGGGATCGTGGCTTGCGCGCGCGGGAATGGCGATGTTCCCGCTCCTGCTCCTCCCGCTCCTCGGCACGAGCTGGCTGCAGTCATACCACTTATCGCCCACCTACTACTTCGGCATGTACCTGCTCGTGATCACCGCGCCCGCGTTCTACCTCGTGCGCACGACCCGATCGCGCGTGCTGCTGGGGGCGGCAATCGTCGTGACCGCTGCATCCAATCCGCTCGCTCTGGTCTTCTGCGTCCCGCCTCTCGTTCTTGTGCTGCTGGTGCGCGGGGCAAGGAACGGCTTCCGCAGCATCTGGCGACCCGCTGCCCTGTCGGGCATCCTGCTCGTCGCCACATTCGCGATACGGGTCATCTGCTTCACCACCCTGCAGGGCACTTCACCCCTCGCGTATATCGATGTGGCCGTCTTCGCACGCCGGCTCGAGTCTCTGGGCCCCTACTTCGCGGGAATCGGCGCGGATCGCACGACGTTCTGGGTTCTC
>JAHIOK010000274.1 GCA_018895315.1 Actinomycetota bacterium
AGTACCGCTGCAACGAGGGCGCGGTCGGGAACGAGGCGCCCCGGGGCGATGTCCTGATCACGGGCGAACTCCTCCCGTGCGTTCCACAGCTCGCGGGCGATAGCGAGCCCGCGTCGTCCGCGCACGGTGTGCAAGCCGCTCAGACGCCGCCACGGATCGTCGCGCGGCGGCTTGGGGAGCTTTTCGAGCACCGCCGTGAACTCCTCGGCGGCGAATGCGGTCTTCGACTGCTCGATCAACTCGGCCATCAGCACATCACGCACGTCGGGCAGGTATTCGACGTCAAGGGCGGCGTATTCCAGCCACGACTGGGGGAGCGGTCTCGTCGACCAATCTGCCGCGGAGTGCGCTTTGGCCAGCGTGATACCGAGGGTGTCTTCGACGACCGCGCCCAGTCCGACCCGCTCATGCCCGAGGAGACGGGAGGCGAGCTCGGTGTCGAAGAGCGACAGCGGCACGAGGTCCAGCTCGCGAAGGGAGGGCAGATCTTGGCTGGCCGCGTGCAGGATCCACTCCTCGCCGCCGATCGCCTCCTGCAGCGCGCTGAAGTCGCCGATCGGGGGTGGGTCGAACAGGAAGACCCCGGCATTCCGCCGGAATACTTGAATCAGGTAGGCGCGCTGCGAGTAGGTGAACCCCGAGGCCCTCTCGACGTCGACGGCGACGGGGCCGGTGCCCGCTGCCAGCAGGGTAGACGCTGCGGCAAGGCCGGCAGCATCCGTGATCACTTCGTATTCAGCCACGGGACGTCCTTCGCGCTCCGAACAGGTCGATGCCCTCCGACCCGGGCGGGAGTCCCGCCAACATGCACAACAGTTCGGCCCACGCCTCCACGTGCGCGGTGACCTCACCCTCGGGCGACCAGGATGCTCGCAGTTCGATCTGCGCTCCTTCCCCCTCCGCGGCCAGCGAGCCGAATCCTTTCGACAGCGTCTTCGTCGACGTGCCGGACTCCGAGTGGTACCCCGCACCGCGAGACGCGAGCGCGTCGACGAGCCATGACCATGCGACATCCGCGAGCAGCGGGTCGGTGCCGATCTCCGGTTCGAGGGGGGCCTGCGCAAAACAGACGATGCGATGCGGCCCGCCCCAGGCATCCGGTTCATCCGGGTCGTGCAGCAGGATGAATCGACCGGTGCCGTACGGGGATTCGCCGCTTTCTTCATCGGGGCGGACGTCGGCAGCGAGCGCGATCGCGTCGGGAGCGAGCCCGGTGGGAGCGGGGATCTCGCGTACCGAGAGGTCTGCGCGGAACATCGTCGCTCGCACTTCGTCCTGCACGCGGGCGAACGGCTCCGCGGCCGGCGGGAGACGTTCGGTCACGTCCACAGACTAGAGTGAACGCTCGATGAAGCCACCCAGGCGCGCCGCTCCCGCCGGCGCCACACCCGCACTGATCATCGGCATCAGAGCCGCGCTGGCGGCGCTTTCGGCCGCACTGCTCGGGGTTTTTGGTGCGCTCGCCTTCATCTCCGTGCGCATGGCGCGCCGCGTGGTCACGCCCGCGGAGCGCCGGAGCGACACCCGCATCGTGCGCCTCGACGTCGCCGCGCAGACCATCACGCTGGGCCGCACCCCTGACACCGAGCTGCCCGGGCGCTACGGACTGTTCACCAGCGGCACGGAAGACTACGTGAAGCTCGGGTCGGTCCTCGCTTCCGACCGGGCCACCGTCACGCGTAAGTTGCTCACGCAGATCGGCACCGAGTCACGGCTGGCATCGGAGGCGGCGTTCAGCGGCTGGTACTTCGACCGCCCCGAGCAGCTCCACCTCCCGTTCACCACCGAGCTCATCGGCGCCGACGTCGGTCCGTGCCCCGGCTGGCTCTTCCCCGCCGCGGGCGACGGTGACATCTGGGTGATCCAAGTGCACGGCCGCGGAGCGACGCGGGCGGAATGCCTCCGCGCGGTGCCGCTCTTCCATGAGCTGGGGATCACGTCCTTGGTCATGTCCTACCGCAACGACGGCGACGCGCCCCGCAGTCGCACCGGCACGTACTCGCTCGGTGCGACCGAATGGCGCGATCTGGATGCCGCGTTGGGTTTCGCCCGTCGACATGGGGCGCGGCGAGTGGTCCTGATGGGGTGGTCGATGGGTGGTGCCATCGCGCTGCAAGCCGAGCTGAACTCGCGGCACGCCGACCTCATCGTGGGGCTCATCCTGGAGTCTCCCGTCGTTGACTGGCGCGTAGTGCTCGGATATCAGGGGCACCTGCTGCACCTTCCCGGAGCAGTCACCGGCCTTGCGATCGGGACACTGGAGAAGGAATGGGCGACCTCGATCACCCGGACGGGGTCTCGAATTCCCTTCGATCGCCTCGACGTGGTTCGGAGAGCAGCGGAGCTGCGTCATCCGATCCTCATCCTGCACAGCGATGATGACGGCTTCGTCCCCTCGGACGCCTCGCACGATCTCGTCGTCGCTCGCCCTGAGCTGGTCGAGATGCAGGTGTTCGAGGTCGCCCGCCACACCAAGCTGTGGAACTACGACCAGGATCGCTGGACCGGGAGCATTCGCTCTTGGCTCGACCGCCAGGGTCTCATGCCCGCACGCGAAGCCGCAGATAGCTGACGCCGGCACCGTCCACGAGCAGTCCGTCCACGTCTGTGTCGGGACGCGTCTGCGCGGTCACAGTCACGAACGGATGCTGCGCCGGTTCTATCACCGGCGCCACCGTGACGCAGAATTCGTCGATCACTCCTGCGGCGACGAATTGCGAGGCCAGTGACGGTCCGCCCTCGCAGACCACCCGACGATGACCGAGCTCGGAGAGGGCCCCGAGGATGCCGTGGGGTGTCATCCGATCAGAGCCTGCGACGCCGATGACCTGCACGCCCGGCTGCTGCGCGCGATCCGTCACCATTGCCACCCGCGACGCAGGACAGACGATGAGTACCTGATCGGCGGCGGCTCCGGGGGAGAGGGTCAGCCCGTGGCCGTCCAGATCGCCGGACGAGGTCACGATGGCCAGCCGTGCACCGGACGGAATCACATATCCCTCGGCGCGCACGCTCTGCGCTCCGACGACGACGACATCCGCATCGCGGCGGAT
>JAHIOK010000275.1 GCA_018895315.1 Actinomycetota bacterium
CCGACCCCCGCCGTCGCGTGGCGGGTACGTGCGATCCACGGGTACACCTTGGTCGGCGGCAGCTGACCACCCTCGCCGGGCTTGGCACCCTGGGCGAGCTTGATCTGGATGTCGTCGGCCTCGGTGAGGTACAGGCTCGTGACGCCGAATCGGCCCGACGCGACCTGTTTGATCGCACTGCGGCGCTTCGGGTCGAGCAGACGGTCGACGTCTTCGCCGCCCTCACCGGTGTTCGACTTCGCACCGATGCTGTTCATCGCGATCGCCAGCGTCTCGTGCGCCTCGCCGGAGATCGAGCCATAGCTCATCGCCCCGGTGGAGAAGCGCTTGACGATCGCCGAGACGGGTTCGACCTCGTCGATGGGAACAGGCGGGCGTACGCCCTTGCGGAGGTGAAAGAGACCGCGGAGCGTCTTCAGCTCCGAAGCCTGGTCGTCTACGAGCTTCGTGTACTCACGGAAGATGTCGTAGCGGCGCTCGCGTGTCGAATGCTGCAGGCGGAACACCGAGTCGGGGTTGAACAGGTGCGGCGAGCCATCGCGCCGCCACTGGTACTCGCCACCGGTCCAGAGTCGCTCGTGCGCCCGGGCGGCGGCGTCCTCGGGGTACGCGTAGGCATGCCGCGCGGAGTTCTCTGCGGCGATGACATCCAGCCCGATGCCGCCGAGTTTGCTCTCTGTGCCGGTGAAATACGTGTCGACGAGGTCCTGCGACAGTCCGACCGCTTCGAAGACCTGCGCGCCCGCGTAGGAAGAGACGGTGGAGATCCCCATCTTCGACATGATCTTCAGCACGCCCTTGCCGAGGGCATAGATGAGGTTCTTGACGGCCTTCTCGGGGCTGATGCCGGTGATGAAGCCCGCACGCACCAGGTACTCGACGGTCTCCATCGCTAGGTATGGGTTGACAGCGGAGGCACCGAAGCCGATCAGCGTCGCGACATGGTGCACTTCGCGCACATCGCCCGCCTCGACGACGAGTCCCACCTTCATGCGGGTCTCTTCACGGATGAGGTGGTGGTGAACGGCCGCGAGCATGAGCAGCGAAGGGATAGGAGCGAGATCCTTGTTGGAGTCGCGATCGGAGAGCACGATGAACTCGGCGCCGTCTTCGATCGCCTGGTCGACCTCGGTGCACATTTGGGCGAGGCGCTTCTGCATGCCTTTGTGGCCGGCCTCGACGCGATAGAGCCCCCGCACGGTCACCGAGCTGCGCCCGGGAAGGGCGGTGTCAATGTGCTGGATCTTCGCGAGCTGGTCGTTGTCGATCACCGGAAAGTCGAGAGTGACGGTACGAGTGTGATCCGGGCCCCAGGACAGCAGGTTGCGTTCTGGACCGAGACCCAGCGACAGCGATGTGACGACTTCTTCGCGGATGGAGTCCAACGGCGGGTTGGTCACCTGCGCGAACTGCTGCGTGAAGTAGTCGAACAGCAGACGCGGGCGCTCACTGAGGACCGCGACCGGAGTGTCGCTGCCCATGGCGCCGAGCGGCTCGGCACCGTTCTGCCCCATCGGGGTGAGCAGGATGCGCACTTCCTCTTCGGTGTAGCCGAACGTGCGCTGGCGGCGGGTGATTGAGGCGATCGGGTGCACGATGTGCTCCCGCTCGGGAAGGTCGGACAAGCGGACGCGACCCTTATCGAGCCACTCCTGCCACGGCTCGAGATCGGCGAGCTGAGCCTTGATCTCTTCTTCCTCGATGATGCGGCCCTCGGCGGTGTCGACGAGGAACATGCGACCGGGACGCAGCCGTCCGCGCCGCTTGATGCGCGCGGGCTCGAAGTCGAGCACGCCGGTCTCGCTGCCGATGACGATCAGTCCGTCGGTGGTCTCGGTCCAGCGGCCGGGGCGCAGGCCGTTGCGGTCGAGCGTTGCGCCGACCACGGTGCCATCGGTGAAGATGAGCGCGGCGGGGCCATCCCAGGGCTCCATCTGCATCGAGTGGTAGTCGTAGAACGCCCGCAGCTTGGGGTCGATCTCGGCCTGCTTTTCGTAGGCCTCAGGCACCATCATCATGATCGCGTGCGGGAGGCTGCGACCGGTCAGCGTGAGGAGTTCGAGCACTTCGTCGAAGGACGCGGAGTCGCTGGCGCCGCTAGTGCAAATCGGCAGAAGCGGGCGGATGTCGCCGATCAGCTCGGACTCGAGCTGCGACTGACGTGCGCGCATCCAGTTGCGGTTGCCGTTGACGGTGTTGATCTCGCCGTTGTGCGCCATCATGCGCAGCGGCTGGGCAAGCGGCCACGACGGGAAAGTGTTGGTGGAGTAGCGCGAGTGCACGACGGCCAGCTCGGAGGCGAACCGCTCGTCCTGCAGGTCGGGGTAGAACGGCTCGAGCTGAAGAGTGGTGACCATGCCTTTGTAGCCCAGGGTGCGAGCCGAGAGCGAGACGAAGTAGGCATCGAGTTCGCGGCGCGCACGCTTGCGCAGCCGATAGACCCGGCGGTCGAGCGCGATGCCCGAGAGGGCGGGCGCATCGCCGACGGCGGGGCGGCTGACGAAGAGCTGCTCGAACACGGGGCGAGCGGCGAAGGCCAGCTTGCCGAGGTTGTCGTCGGCGGTGGGCACGTCACGCCAGCCCAGCACGTCGATGTTCTCGCTCTGCGCGAGCTTCTCGATGCCGGCCTTGAGGGCCGCCCGCTCGTCCGCGTCGCGCGGCAGGAACGCCATACCGGCCGCGTACTCCCCCACCGGCGGCAGATCGAAGTCGACCACTCCGCGCAGGAAGGCGTCCGGCATCTGGGTCAGGATGCCTGCTCCGTCACCAGTACCCGCGTCGGACCCGATGGCACCGCGGTGCTCGAGGTTGCGCAGCGCGGTGAGCGCGAGATCGATGATGTCGTGGCCGGGCGTGCCACGAAGAGTGGCGACCATGGCCAAGCCACACGCGTCTTTTTCGAAGGCGGGGTTGTACATCCCCTGCTGCGCGGGAAACCCGCCGCCAGTGATGGTGGATCCGACTGAGTCGCGACGAGGGCTCGCTGACATCGCTACCGTCCTCACATTGGAGCTTGAGATGGGACGACGTCGGCCCGTGTGCGTTATTTCGCGGCGGAGGTGCTTGTGGCGTTGCCTACAGATTCAGTGACATCGGATGCAGGCGGTTCGCTCACGTCGACGAAGTCGTTGGTGTCCTGTGAGTGTACCGTGCCTTTGCCGGCCCACTCGCGGCCCGGCCAGTACGGCGAGGGCTCGTAGCCGAGGTGTCGCCGCCGCTGCACGATCATGATCACAGCACCCACGACCACGCCGATGATGGCCGCCCACACGTTGGTGCGCAGACCCAGGATCACGTCGCTCGGGTCGATGCGGATGGACTCCCAGACGATGCGCCCGGCGCTGTACCAGATCAGGTAGAGACCGAACAAACGACCCCACTGGAGACGGAGATGACGGCCCGCCCATAGGAGCACAGCTGCTCCGAGCAGGTTCCAGATGACCTCGTAGAGGAAGGTCGGCTGGAAGAGGGTTCCAGGGGCGAGGCCGGGAGGGAATGCAGGGTTGCTCGAGTCGATCTCGAGGCCCCACGGGGCATCGGTCGGGAGACCGAAGAGCTCCTGATTGAACCAGTTTCCGAAGCGTCCGAAAGCCTGGGCGATGATCAGACCTGGCGCCAAAGCGTCGGCGAATGACCAGAATCGGATGCCCGTCCACCGACACCCGAGGAGTGCACCGATCGCGCCGCCGATGAGAGCGCCGTAGATCGCGATGCCGCCCTCCCAGATGAACAGCGCGCTGAGCGGGTTCTTCCCTTCGCCGAAGTAGAAACTCCAGTGGGTGAGCACGTGGTAGATCCGTGCGCCGACGATGGCGATCGGCACGGCCAGCAGACAGATGTCGATCACGACCCACGGCTCGGCGCCGCGCTTGGTCAAGCGGTAGTTGGTCAGCAGCACCGCCACGATGATGCCGGCGATGATGCACAGCGCGTAGAAGTGGATGCGAGGGCCACCCGACCACAGGTCGATGTAGCTGACCGACGGGCTCGGGATGCTGGCGAACACGCCGTGGAGCGCGCTCGTAGGGGCGAACGTCATGCGTCGATTCTAGGCGAGCTGGTCGCGCGTGTCAGACAGACGCGTACCCGCTGCGAGGGCGCGAGCCTCTGCGGCGAGACCCTCGACCCCACCGTCGCGCAGGGCGCGCACGAGCGCGGTGCCGACGATCGCACCGTCGGCATAGGCCAGCACTCCGCGGATCTGTTCTGCCGTCGAGATGCCGATGCCGACGCACGCGTGCTCGGCGCCGTGCTCGCGGAGGCGCGCGACGAGCGTGCGGGCCGCGGCATCCAGTTCGGTGCGCTCCCCCGTGATGCCCATCGTCGAGACGGTGTAGACGAACCCGGTGGAGTTCTCGGTGATCAACCCCAGGCGTGCGTCTGTCGACGTCGGTGCGGCGAGGAAGACCCGGTCGAGCCCGGTGCGCTCGCTCGCGGCGATCCACTCAGCCGCAGAATCGGGGGTGATGTCGGGGGTGATGAGCCCTGCGCCGCCCGCGGCGACGAGGTCGTCCGCGTAGCGGTCGACGCCGTACTGCATGACCGGGTTCCAGTACGTCATCACGAGCACCGGCACGTCGACACGAGCCGCGATCGCTCGCACCGCGGGGAAGATGTCGCTCATCGTGAAGCCGGCTTCCCGCGCCGCCTGCGTGGCCTCCTGGATCACGACGCCGTCCATCACCGGGTCGGAATAAGGCGGACCGAGCTCGAGGATGTCGGCCCCGTTCTCAGCAAGAGCGACGGCGGCTTCGATGCTCGTCTCGAGATCGGGGAAGCCGAGCGGCAGGTAGCCGATGAACGCCCCCCGGCCCTCGGCGTGAGCCGCTTCGATCGCGGCGGCCACGCGCGAGGTCACAGCTCGATCCCCTCGCCCTTGGCCGCGCCATCCTCTGCGGGCACGGAGACCGGGGGGCCTTCGAGCAGCGCATTCGCGTCGTAGAGGTCGAAGTAGCGCGCGGTGGTGTCCATGTCTTTGTCACC
>JAHIOK010000276.1 GCA_018895315.1 Actinomycetota bacterium
CCCGAAACCGGTGAGTATCAGCGCCGTGGAGGCGATCAGCAGGAACTCGCTGGGGACGGGGGCGAAGACTCTGCCGAGCGACACCCGTGCCGCTAGCCCGCGTTTGACGGGCGGCTCAGGCGATCGGGCGGGGGGGCGTGTTCGGCTGGTCGTCGTGGTGGCCACCGGATCCCCTTTCGATCTTCGCTCGGACCGCGTCCGCGAAGCGGCGACCGCGGTCGGCATACGACGCGAACTGATCGAAGGATGCCGCGGCAGGGGCGAGCAGAACAACGTCCCCGTCACGGGCGATTCCCGCCGCCAGTTCGACGACCTGCGCCATGACCTCTTCAGTCTCACTGTGGTCGACCTCGAAGAGGGGCACCGCGGGCGCGTGTCGTGCGAACGCCGCGACGATCGAGGATCGCTCCACCCCGATCACGATGGCCGCCCGCGCGTCGGCCCCCCGGCCTGCGACCAGCTCGGCGATGTCGACGCCCTTCAGAAGGCCGCCGACCACCCACACCGCGCCTGGGTAGGCCGCGAGCGAGGACGCCGCGGCATGCGGATTGGTGGCTTTGGAGTCGTCGACCCACGTGATGCCGGAGTCGACAGCGACCACTTCGATGCGATGGGGGTCGAGGCGGAACTCCGCCAGCGAGTCGCGGATCACCGTCGGAGACACACCCAGCGACCGCGCGAGTGCAGCGGCAGCGAGGATGTTCGCGACGATGTGCGGAGCGGCCAGGCCGAACCGATGCAACTCGGCAACCGTCGTCAGCTCGAGTGCGCTCGTGTGTCGCTCGTCGAGGAAGGCCCGATCGACGAGGATGCCGTCGACCACGCCGAGGTCGCTCGGCCCCGGCACACCGAGGTCGAACCCGATCGCACGGGTGCCCTCGACGACCTCGGCGTCTTCGACCATCGCGCGGGTCGCGACATCCGACTTGTTGTAGACGCAGGCGACGCGGGTGTGGGCGTAGACCACAGCCTTGGCATCGCGATAGGCCCGCGACGAGCCATGCCATTCGAGGTGGTCGTCCGCCAGGTTGAGGCACAGGCTGGCATGCGGCGACACGGGGTCGATCCCGTCCACCTGTCGACCCAGGTACCAGAGCTGGTGACTCGAGAGCTCGATCACGAGCACATCGAAACCCGCGGGGTCTCGCACGGCATCGAGCACCGGCACGCCGATGTTGCCGCACGGAGCAGCGCGGAGTCCGCCCGCGACCAGCATCGTCGCGGCCAGTCGCGTCGTGGTGGTCTTGCCGTTCGTTCCCGTGATCAGCACCCAGTCCGCGGGGCGGCCATCGGGCCGAGCGACCTTATCGCGCACCCGCCACGCGAGCTCGATGTCACCCCAGAGGGCGATGCCGCTTCGGATGGCCCAAGCGATCACGGGATGCCGCGGCGCGAATCCGGGGGATGCCACGATGACCTCGGGGGCGAAGTCGACGAGATCGGAAGGCACGGTCTCGAGTGGTCCGGTCCACAGCCGGGCCCCGATCACCGGCAGCAGTCGCTCGTATTCGGCATCCGCGCTCTCTGTCACGACGAACACGTTGGCGCCGAGCTCGGCCAACGTGTCGGCGACCGAGAAGCCCGTGACCGAGAGGCCCAGTACGACGACGCGCAGACCCGTCCAGTCGGCGTGCCAGCTGTTCAGGACGTCGAGGCGCGACGGCTCGCTCATGCCCGCGAGAGCCACTCGACGTAGAACAGGCCGACACCAGCCACCGCCAGCATTCCGGCAATGATCCACATGCGTACGACGATCGTGATCTCCGCCCACCCGCGCATCTCGAGGTGGTGATGGAACGGACTCATGAGGAAGAGACGTTTGCCCTTGGTGAGCTTGAAGTAGATGCGCTGCAGGATGACCGATCCGGGCCCGATGACGTAGACGCCCGCGATCAGCACGAGCAGCAGCTCGGTGCGGGTCAAGATCGACATCGCCGCGATGACCCCGCCGATCGACATCGATCCGACATCACCCATGAAGACGTTGGCCTTGGGTGCGTTCCACCACAGGAACCCGACGAGCGCGCCGATGAACGAGGCCGAGATGATCGCGAGATCGAACGGGTCGCGCGTGTTGTAGCAGGCCGGCTGCAGTGAGGGCACGAGGGTGTCGCTGGTGCAGACCTGGTTGAACTGCCAGAACGCGATAATGCTCAGCGCCCCCACGACGAAGATCCCGGCACCGGCTGCGAGGCCATCGAGACCGTCGGTGAGGTTGACCGCGTTCGATGCAGCGACTCCGATCACTGAGATCCAGATCAGATAGAGGATCCAGCCGAGAATCACGCCGAACGTCATGAAATTGAGCACCGGGATGTCGCGGAACACCGATACGTATGGCGACGCCGGAGCCTCACCTCCCTCGTTCGGGAAGTTCAGGGCCACGATGCCGAAGGGCACCGTGACGAGGATCTGGCCGACGACCTTCGGCCAGCCACTGAGACCGAGGCTGCGTTGCTGGCGGAGCTTCATGTAGTCGTCGATGAAGCCCACGACGCCGAACCCGACCATCATCCAGATGACGAGCCACCCCGAGATCGTCGGAGGATTGTTGCCGGCGAAACAGCCGACGAGATAGCCGAGAATCGTTCCTGCGATGAAGATCGTGCCGCCCATGGTGGGCGTTCCGCGCTTCTCCCCGTGGCTGGGGTTGTGGACGTTCTCCGGAGTGCGGATGACCTGCCCCCATCCCCATGAGCGAAACAGCCGCAGGAACACCGGGGTGAGGAAGAGCGTGAATGCGAGCGAGATCGCGGCCGCCGTCAGTAGTGATCTCACGAGAACGATTCTCCCAGACGATCGCCGAGGAACCTCAGGCCGGCGGCATTCGAGGACTTCACGAGCACTCGATCGCCGTCGCGCAGCTCGGTCACGAGATAGTCGAAGGCCGCATCCGCGTCGGCGAAGAACACCGCTTCGTTGTCCCACGATCCCTGGGCGACCGCCTCGAGGAACATACGACGGGCATCCGAACCCACGACCACGATGCGCTGGATGCCGAGTCGCACGGCGAGCAGTCCGACCCGGTCGTGTTCTTCCTCGGCGTACTCGCCGAGTTCGCTCATCGCACCGAGCACGGCAACCGTGCGCTGGCCGGGTTCGACGATCTGGGCGAGGGTGCGCAGAGCCGCAGCCATGGAGTCGGGGCTCGCGTTGTAAGCGTCGTTGATGATCCGCACGCGGTCGGAACCCAGCGGTTGCATTCGCCAACGCTCCGCGATCTCGACGGTCTCGACGCGCGCGACACAGTCCTCGAGCGAGACACCGAGCGCGGTCGCCGCAGCGACGGCTGCCAGCGCGTTGCCGACGTGGTGAGCGCCGAGCACCTGAAGGTGCAGCGGAATCGAAACCCCGTCGGCGGTGACGACGCAGCGCGTGCCCGATGCGGTGACCTCGATGTCGTCGGCGCGGACGTCGGCCGTCGCGCTCTGGCCGAACCACCGCACGGCCACTTCCCCCTCAGCGGCGATCGGTGCCATCGCGGCAACGCGACCGTCATCGGCGTTGAGAACCGCCATCCCACCGGGGCGCACCGCACGCACGAGTTCGGACTTCGCCTCGAAAGTCGCCTCGATTCCGCCAAAGCCGCCTGCGTGCGCCATGCCGACCATGAGGACCACACCGATGTCCGGTTCGACGAGACCTGCGAGGCGGGCGATCTCGCCGGGACCGGACGCACCGAACTCGCTCACGAGGTAGCGGGTGCCGGCGGTGACCCTCAGCATCGTGAGGGGCGCACCGACCTCATTGTTGAAGGACGCATGCGGGGCGACGGTCTCGCCCTCGCCTTCGAGGATGCGGGCGAGGAGGTTCTTGGTCGTGGTCTTGCCGTTGGACCCCGTGATGCCCACGATGCGCAGGTCGCCGCCGGCGCGGACGCGGGAAACGACCTCTCGCGCAAGGTCGGCGAGAGCCGTCACGACATCTGCCACCACGATCTGCGAGACCGGGGCGTCGACCTCGTGCTCGACGATCGCCAAGGACGCGCCCGCCGCGGCCGCGGCGGCGACGAACAGGTGGCCGTCAGTGACATCCCCGGGCTTCGCCACGAAGATGTCGCCCGGTCCGATGTTGCGCGAGTCGGTGTCGACGCCCCCCTGGACGATCGACGCCGGAGTGTCGGTGCCGCGGGTGCGCAGGTCGCCGCCGACGGCCTGTGCGATCTGGGTGAGAGTGAGGGGAATCATGGATTCTCGGGGCCGACGCGCCTCAGCCGAACTTCGGCAGAACCGTCGGCGAGGTCGTGGCCGGCATCACCCGGAACGTCTTGAGCACCTGGGTCATCGCCTTCTGGAAGGCCGGCGCGTTGGCCGAGGATGACGTTACCTTAGTCGGCTCGTCGAGCGTCACCGCGACCAGGTACTGCGGGTCGTCGG
This sequence comes from Actinomycetota bacterium, assembly GCA_018895315.1. Lineage (GTDB taxonomy): Bacteria > Actinomycetota > Actinomycetes > Actinomycetales > Microbacteriaceae > Microbacterium. The sequence goes on from JAHIOK010000276.1 coordinate 4,377, forward strand.
CGGGCGCGAATCCGATCATCGTCGTGAAGTAGACGCCCTTTTTGTAGCCGCCGTTGCCGTCCGACTTCTCGCCGGTGCCGGTCTTGGTGCCGATCCGGTACCCCGGGATTGCCACCTGCTTCGAGTAGCTCGCTTGCATCGCGACGTTCTCGAGGATCTCCCGCATCTCGGCCGAGGTCTGAGCGCTGATCACCTGCGTCGGTGCCGGGAGCGTCGGGGTGACGACGGTTCCGTCGGCCGCAGTGCAGGATTCGACGAGGGACAGCGGCATCTTCGTGCCACCGTTGATGATCGCATCATAGGCGCCGAGGAGTTCGGGAACCGTGGTCGTCACGCCCTGCCCGAACGAGGTGTTATAGAGCTGCTGGCGATCCCACTTCTCGTAAGGAACGAGATCCCCCTTGGACTCGCCCTCGAAGCCGAC
>JAHIOK010000277.1 GCA_018895315.1 Actinomycetota bacterium
ATGCCCCGAATAGGTGAGTCCGCCGGGGAATGCGGTGTCGTCGAAGTGCTTCGCGATGCGGTCGGAGATGACGACGCCGCCGAGCGGGACGTATCCCGAGTTCACGCCCTTCGCGAAGGTGATGAGGTCGGGAACGACGTCGTGCGCCTGGAACGCGAACCACTCGCCGACGCGGCCGAAACCGACCATGACCTCGTCGGCGATCATCACGATGCCGTACTTGTCGCACAGCGCGCGCACGCCGGCAAGATAGCCCGGCGGGGGCACCAGCACGCCGTTCGTGCCGACGACGGTCTCGAAGATGATCGCGGCGATCGTCGATGCGCCCTCGAGCACAATGACCTGCTCGAGGTGGGCCAGAGCGCGCTCGCCCTCCTCGGCCTCCGAGCTCGAGTGGAACGCCGAGCGGTACGCGTAGGGGCCGAAGAAGTGGGCGACCGAACCGTCGCCCGGCTGGTTCGCCCAGCGGCGGGGGTCGCCGGTGAGGGTGATCGCCGTCGTGGTGTTGCCGTGATAGCTGCGATACATCGACAGCACCGTGCGCTTGCCGGTGACGGCCCGCGCCATGCGCACCGCGTTCTCGTTCGCGTCGGCGCCGCCGTTCGTGAAGAACACCTTCGTGAACGGTTCACCGGCGACCTCGGTGATGCGCCGGGCGAGCACGCCACGCACATCGTTAGCCATCGATGGCTGGATCGTGGCAAGAGTGCCCGCCTGACGCTGGATGGCCGCAACGAGATCCGGATGCTGGTGCCCGAGGTTCAGGTTGACCAGCTGCGAGGAGAAGTCGAGGTAGCTGTGGCCGGCGTAGTCCCAGAACGTCGAGCCCTGTCCGCCGGCGACGGGCAGGGGGTCGATGCGGGCCTGCGCGCTCCACGAGTGGAAGACGTGTCCGCGGTCATCGGCGCGCACGCGCGCGTCGGCCTCGGGGTCGGTGACCGTTGTGGCGGGGGCGAGGGTGTCAGACATCGGTGTGCTCCGGTCAGTGGTTGCTGGGGAAGCCGAGGTCGACCTGCGACTCGCTGGGAAGAGGCCAGCGTGAGGTGACGACCTTGCTGCGCGTGTAGAAGTGGATCGATTCGGGCCCGTAGATGTGCGAGTCGCCGAACAGCGAGCTGCGCCATCCACCGAACGAGTACGCGCCGACCGGCACCGGAATCGGCACGTTGACGCCCACCATACCCACCTCGATGTCGAACTCGAAGCTCCGAGCGGTGCCGCCGTCGCGGGTGAAGATCGCGGTGCCGTTCGCGTATTGGTTGGCGTTGATGAGGGCGACTGCCTCGTCATAGTTCTGCACGCGAACGACCGTGAGTACGGGTCCGAAGATCTCGTCGTCGTACACCTTCATTCCGGGCCGAACGTTGTCGATCAGGCTGACGCCGATGAAGAACCCGTCGTTCGCGAACGGCTGCTGGGTGCCGTCGACCACGACCGTGGCGCCTTCGGCGGCGGCACCCGTCACATACGAGGCGACTTTGTCGCGGTGTTCGCGGGTGATGAGCGGACCCATTTCGGATGCCGCATCCGTACCGTCGCCGATCTTCAGCGTCGTGATCCGCTCACCGACCTTCGCGATCAGGGCGTCGGCGACCTCGTCGCCGACCGCGACCAGCACCGAGATCGCCATGCAGCGCTCACCGGCCGATCCATAGGCGGCCGAGACCGCCGCATCGGCGGCGCCGTCGATGTCGGCATCGGGCATGACGACCATGTGGTTCTTCGCACCGCCGAGTGCTTGCACGCGCTTGCCCTGGGCGCTCGCGCGCTCATAGATCGAGCGGGCGATGGGGGTCGAGCCGACGAAGCTCACGGCCCGCACGTCGGGGGAGTCGAGGATCGCGTCAACGGCGACCTTGTCGCCGTGCACGACGTTGAGTACACCGGCGGGGAGTCCTGCCTCTTCGAACAGGCGAGCGAGGAAGACCGCGGCGGACGGGTCCTTCTCGCTCGGTTTGAGCACCACCGTGTTGCCGCATGCGATGGCGGACGCCGTCATCCACAGCGGCACCATGACGGGGAAGTTGAACGGGGTGATCGCTCCGACCACGCCGACCGGCTGCTTCGCGGAGTGCACATCGACCCCCCGCGAGACCTGCTCGGAGTGCTCGCCCTTGAGCAGGTGCACCAGGCCGGCGGCGAACTCGACGTTCTCGATGCCGCGGCTGATCTCGCCCTTCGCGTCGGAGAGCACCTTGCCGTGCTCGCTCGTGACGATCGCGGCGAGTTCGTCCTGACGCTCGACGAGCAGGTGGCGCAGACGGAAAAACACGTCGGCGCGTCTGATCAGCCCGGTGGCGCGCCATCCGGGGAGGGCGGCTTTGGCGGCGGCGATCGCTTCGTCGACCTCGGAGGTCGAAGCGAAGGCGACTTCGCGCTCAGTGGCGCCGGTCGCCGGATTGTAGATCGCGCCGGTGCGCTCGGCAGAGCCGGCGTCGTGTCCG
>JAHIOK010000278.1 GCA_018895315.1 Actinomycetota bacterium
AGCAAACTTCTTCCTCATGATGATCATTCATGCGTATATGATCACGTCATGCTGACCCATCAGAGAGAAGCGGCCATCCTTGAGCGGCTCTACGCCGTCGGCGGCGCGACGGTCGAGGAACTGACGGCCCTGCTCGCTGTCAGCGGCTCCACGATCCGCCGCGACCTGGAACGGATGGAGCAGTCGGGACAACTTCGCCGCGTGCACGGCGGTGCGCACCTCACCGTCCACAGCGAGGGCGTAGACCAGAGCACCGACCTCGACGAAGACACCCGCGAGAAGGAAGCCATCGCCCGCGAGGCAGCCTCACTCGTCGCCGACGGGGATGTGGTGCTGCTCGACATCGGCGTCACGACGATGCGGATCGCCCGCCACCTGCGCGGGCGAGACATCACCATCATCACCAACAGCCTCGCCGTGCTGGACGCGCTCCGCGACGACACGGCGGTCACGCTCCTCCTGCTCGGCGGCATGGTCGGGCCGAAGCCACGCACCCTCATCGGTCCGCTCACAGAGCAAGCGCTGGACATGGTCCACGCCGACATCGCCTTCATCGCCAGCAACGGAGTACGCCCGGATGGATCGATCGTCGTCGAGCTCTCTCAGGAGGCCTCGATCAAGCGCCGCCTGTTCCGCGCCGCCGACAGGGTCGTGCTGACCGCGACGAGTTCGAAGTTCCCGGGCCGGGGCTCGCTGCGCATCGGACATCTCTCCGAGATCTCCGTCCTGCTGACCACCCCGGGCGCGGATGCGGACACGCTGGCGCACTGCGCCGCAGGAGAAGGCCGAGTGATCGTCGTGGAGCCCGCGCAGCACTGACCGCGCCGCCGACCAGCCGCCGGGGCTCTCGCCCGCGCGTGCGCGGCGCCGCCGGGCCGGCACCCGCGAGGAGGTGCTCAGACGATGCGGGCCCCCGCGCGGGACCCACCGGAGGGAAGCTCCACATAGTCTTCGTGCTTCGCGGTGCGTCCGTCGCCGGCGGTGCGGCCGTGCAGCCGGCGCCACACCCACGGGAGCGCGTCACGCGTGAACCACGACCCGGGGGCCGGCTCGTCGTCGTCGGCGTGCAGGGCGGCGTCGAGACCCCCCAGCGTCTCGGCATCCGGGAGACCCAGCACTTCGGCCGCTCGGTAGGAGACGAAGCGGTGCCCTCGCGAGCGGAGGTGCACCCGGTCATCCGCCCACAGTTCGAGGTCGCCGATCGCGGGGAATGCGTCGAGGTCGAGCAGGCGCGCACCCGTTTCACGTGCGATGCGACGCAGCTCGGAGTTGAACGCAGCGAAGCGTCGCGCGAGCAGCACGGCTGCCCGGCGTCGAGGCAGGAACGGCGTCACGAGCAGCACCTCGCACCCGGTTGCGCGCAGTTGGATGATCGCCTGTTCGAGGTCACGGGTGAGCTGCAGGGTATCCACGGCCAGACCGGTGAGATCGTTGCCGCCGACGAGGATCGAGACGAGGTCCGGCTTCATCGCGAGGGCAACCGGCAGCTGGTCCTCCACGAGGTGGCGCATGCGACGGCTGCGCACCGCGAGGTTCGCGTAGCGGAACGGCTCGGGCCCGGTCAGGCGCTGGGCGAGCATCTGTGCCAGGCGGTCGGCCCAGCCGCGGAACTCGCCGTCGGGCATGCGCGAGGAATCGCAGAGTCCTTCGGTGAGCGAATCGCCGAGTGCGACGTAGCGTCGCCACGGACGCGTGGGCTCCTGCCGCACCGGGGTGACCGGGCGGGCGGAAGGGCGCGCCATGAGTGCATCATCGATCGGGCGAAGCGCGACGGCCTCCTCGTAGTGACCGACGAGCTGCCGGCACATCGACTCCCACGACCGATCCATCATCGACTCCCGCGCGGCGCGGCCGAAGGCGCGGCGCTTCGCCTCGTCGCCGGCGAGGTCCAGAACGCGGGCGCGGAGGTCGTCGAGGTCGCCGGGGCGGTAGAGCCATCCGTCGATGCTGCTGCGCACCAGGTCGAGCGGTCCGCCGCGGCCGGTCGCCACGACGGGCACGCCGCTGGCAAGGGCCTCCTGGATGGTCTGGCCGAAGGTCTCGCTCTCGCCGGGGTGCACGAAGACGTCGAAGCTCGCGACGGCCTCAGCGAGGGCGCGCCCGGAGAGGTGTCCGAGGAACAGCGCGTCCGGCAGCATCCGCTCGAGCATCGGCCGAGACGGACCGTCACCGACGATCACGAGGCGCGCTTCCGGCAGATCGGCGAGCGCCCTGAGGTCTTCGACCTGCTTTTCGGGAGCGAGTCGCCCCACGTATCCCACGATGAGCCGGCCCGGTGCTGCGCCGTCGCGCCAGAGGTCGCTGCGGCGTTCGGGGGCGAACCGCTCCGCGTCGACGCCGCGACCCCAACGTCGAAGTCGGTCGACGCCGAGGCCTTCCAGCTGCTGGAGGGCCGAGGTCGATGGGGCGAGGGTCAGAGTGGCCCGGCGGTGGAGCCGGGCGACGTGGGAGGCGGCGATCGCGGTGGCCTGCGGCATCCCGTAGCGCGCGGCGTAGGCGACGACGTCGGTCTGGTAGACCGCGACTGATGGCACTCGGAGCGCATCGGCGGCGGCGAGTCCCTGCCAGCCCAGGATGAAAGGTGAAGCCAGGTGCACGACATCCGGGCGGAACTCGCGCAGGATCGCCGTCAGCCGTGCCGCGCGGGCGAAGACGACGCGCACCTGCGGATACGAGGGAAGCGGCACGGAGCGGAGCAGTTCGGTGCGCTCCGTCACGGGCTCGGATGCCGGACCCGGCGCACGGGGGGCGATCACGAGCGTCTCGTGTCCGGCGGCGTCGAGATGACGCAATACCTGGAGCACGGAGTTCGTGACCCCGTTCATGTGGGGGAGGAACGATTCGGCGAGCAGGGCGACTCTCACACCTCCAGGGTGACGGGTCGGGCGGGCTCGAACGACACGCCGGCCCCCCGATCTCCGAGAGTTCACCCGATGCACGACCCCCGGTCATCCGTTGTGCGCCGTTCGGTGCCCGTTCACCCGGTTCTGACACCGTGGCGGGTGTGATCGAAGATTTCCTGGTCGGGCTCAGCGGCAGCGTCTGGGCGCTGCCCGCGATGTTCGCCCTCGTGCTCGGCGACGCTTTTCTGGTCGTGCTTCCCGGCGAAACCGTCGTCACCGCCTTCGGGGCCCTGGCGGTCTCCACGGGCTCCCCGCCCTTGCTCGCGGTGATCATCGTGGCGGCCGCCGCCGCGTTCGCCGGGGATGCGTGCTGCTACCTGATCGGCCGCCGCGTCGGCCTCGAGCGGTGGAGATGGATGCGGCGACCCCGCGTGCAGGCGGCATTCGGGTGGGCTCGGGCCCGCCTGCACGGCAGCACCGCGGTCGTCGTATTCACCGCGCGTTTCATCCCGTTCGCCCGCCTGGCGGTGAACCTGACGGCCGGGGCATCCCGCATCTCCGCGCCCCGGTATCTCGGGGTCGCTGCCGTCGCGGCGACCGCGTGGGCGGCCTACCAGGCGATCATCGGCGCGATCGTCGGATGGCTCGTGCCCGGGGGCCCGGTCGTGGCCGTGCTCGTCTCGATCGCGCTGGCCCTGGGCATCGGTTTCGCGATCGACGCGGTGCTCGCCCGGCGCGCGAAGGCCCGGCGGGCGGCCACCCGAGACGAGGAGCTCCGCCCGGGCTGATGCCGGAACTCGGGCTCGGAGTCTATTTCCAGCTCGTCCAGAGCCTGCAGCTGCGGAGGAGATTGCAGATCCGGAGGTGCGCGCACGGCGTGTCGGTCCTCCCGACGTGCAATCTCCTCCCGGGGGGCCCGGCCGCACCGAAGTCCGCGGGCTACTCCCCCGCGAGACCGCCGAGGAGGTGCCCGAACGAGCGGCCTTCACCCAGGTAGTGCGCGGGGTCGAAGGGATCGTCGGAGACCGCGGGCTCGCGGCGGACGATGGCCTCCGCCAGTTCGCGGGCACCGCGCTCGATGCGTTCGCGCAGCGGCGCGACCTGATCGCCCGACCCACCCCAGTCGCTCGATGCGGCGAACACACCGGTCGAGACCGGCTCGGCGTGCAGGTAGGCGAACAGCGGCCTGATCGCGTAGTCGATCGCGAGCGAGTGTCGGGGCGTCCCGGCGTTCGCCCCGATCAGCACGGGGGTGCCGGTGAGCGCGTCGGGCTCGAGGATGTCGATGAACGACTTGAACAGTCCGGAGTAGCTCGTGGAGAAGATCGGGGTCACCGCGATGAGCGCGTCGGCCGAGACCACCGCGTTGATCATCGACTCGAGGGCAGGCGCCGCGAAGCCGGTGAGGAGGTTGTTCGTGATGTCGTGCGCGTAGTCGCGCAGCTCGAACACGTCGACCTCGGCCTGTATCCCCTTCTCTTCGAGGGAGTGCATGGTGGCCGCGCTCAGGCGGTCGGCGAGCATCCGAGTCGATGAGGGGTTGGACAGCCCCGCCGTCACAACGGCGATGCGACGTACGGTCATCGCTCCGGTCACTTCCCTGCCAGGCCGAAGGCCGCACCCGCGGGTGCGGGAGTGTCCTGATAGGGCGAGCCACCGGTCACATTGTCGCCGCGGTTGGCGTTGGGGCGCGGCTGACGCACGTCACCGTCGCCGTACTTGGCGGCCACGAGCGACGCGTGCGTCGGAGCGTCCGGAACCGTCGCCGGGCGGTTCTGCGCGAGCTCCTTACGCAGCACGGGCACCACCTCGCCGCCGAGGATGTCGAGCTGCTCGAGGACGGTCTTCAGCGGAAGGCCGGCATGATCCATCAAGAACAGCTGACGCTGGTAGTCGCCGTAGATCTCGCGCATCCCGGCGTAGCGGTCGATGACCTGCTGCGGAGAACCGACGGTCAGCGGCGTCATCTCGGTGAAGTCCTCCATCGACGGTCCGTGGCCGTAGACCGGGGCATTGTCGAAGTAGGGGCGGAAAGCCCGCACGGCATCCTGCGAGTTCGCGTTCATGAACACCTGGCCGCCGAGACCCACGATGGCCTGCTCGGGCGTGCCATGGCCGTAGTGCGCGTAGCGCTGGCGGTACAGCGTGATCAGCCGCTGGTAGTGCTCGGCGGGCCAGAAGATGTTGTTCGCGAAGAAGCCGTCACCGTAGTACGCAGCCTGTTCGGCGATCTCGGGCGTGCGGATCGAGCCGTGCCAGACGAACGGGGGCACGTCATCGAGCGGGCGCGGGGTGGAGGTGAAGCCCTGCAGGGGCGTGCGGAACTTGCCTTCCCAGTCCACGACGTCTTCGCGCCAGAGTTTGCGCAGCAGCGCATAGTTCTCGATCGCGAGCGGCAGACCCTGTCGGATGTCCTTGCCGAACCACGGGTAGACCGGCCCGGTGTTTCCGCGGCCCAGCGTCAGATCGACGCGGCCTCCGGAGAGGTGCTGCAGCATCGCGTAGTCTTCGGCGATCTTCACCGGATCGTTCGTGGTGATGAGGGTCGTGGCCGTCGACAGCTGCAGCGTGGTGGTCTGCGCCGCGATGTAGGCCAGCGTGGTCGTGGGAGACGATGACCAGAACGGCGGATTGTGGTGTTCGCCCAGGGCGAACACATCCAGGCCGACCTCTTCGGCGTGCTTGGCCACCGTGATGGTGTTGCGAATCTTCTCCGCTTCACTGGGCGTGTGCCCGGTCGTCGGGTCGGCGGTGATGTCGCTGACCGTGAAGATGCCGAACTGCATCGCCTTCGGCCCGGACGTGTTCTGGATCTCGCTCACGATTGCTTCCCTCTTTCCGGATGCCGAGGCATCCGCTTCTATGCAAGTGAATGTATATCGTGTAACGCCTGCACATCAAGGCTATTCCCGGCCGAGCGATTTCCGTCAGCTGAACAGCCCGGCACCCACGTACGATCCCCGGACGGCCCCCGGCGGCACGGCGAAGACGGCCGAGCCGATGTGCACCAGGTATTCACTGAGCAGATCCTTCGCGAGGGCTCGCTGCAGCGTGATGAACTGCTCGGGCGAGCGCTGGTAGGAGAGGAAGAACAGGCCTGCGGAGAGCGCCCCGAGATCGTCGTTCCCATCGACGAAGTTGTATCCGCGACGCAATATGCGGACGCCGTTGTTGAAGTCCTGGTGCGCGAGGCGCACGTGCGAGCGCACGTCGATCAGAGTCGCGCCGGCCCCATTCTTCTTCGCGAAGTCGGGATCGGTGAACTCCGAGCCGCCCGACAAAGGTGCGCCCTCACCCTTGGAACGCCCGATCGTGCGGTCCTGCTCGGCGAGACGCAGGCGGTCCCACACTTCGATGGTCTGCCGTATTTTGCGCGCCACCAGGTAGGAGCCGCCGGCGAGCCACGCAGGCACGTCGGAGGCATCCACCCAGACGTGGTCGTCGAGCGCCGCAGCGTCGTCGGCGAGAATGTTGGCGGTGCCGTCCTTGTACCCGAACAGGTTGCGCGGCGTGGCCTGCGCACTCGTCGTCTTCGACGTGCGCCCGAATCCGAGCTGTGACCAGCGGATGCGGGCTCGGCCGAACGCGATGCGGCTGAGGTTGCGCACCGCGTGCACGGCAACCTGAGGGTCGTCGGCGCAGGCCTGGATGCACAGGTCGCCGGATGAGCCCATCGGGACCAGGTCATCCCCCAGGAACTTGGGCAGGTCGACGAGCTCGGCGGGCTTCTGCGCCGCGATGCCGTAGCGGTCGACGCCGTTCTTCTCGAAGAGCCCAGGACCGAACCCGATCGTGATGGTCAGTGCGTTGGCAGGCAGGCCGAGCGCCTCGCCGGTGTCATCCGGTGGCGCCTGCGGCGATCCTCCGACCGCGCCCGACGCACTGATGTCGAGGCCCTGCGTGATGCGCGATGCGGCATACGACCAGTCCTGCAGCAGCTCGATGAGGTCGTGCCGCGTCGCGTCGTCGGCCATGTCGAACGCCGCGAAGTGCATGTGGTCCTGCACCGGCGTCGTGATGCCCGCCTGGTGCGCCCCGAAGAAGGGATGCACCGTGGTGCCGATGGCGCCGACCGAACCGGCTGCCGCGGCCGAACCGATGGCGGCGCCCCCGAGGCCTCCCAGGGCAAGACCGCCGGCTCCCGCACCGAAGAGGCCGAGCAGTCCGCGCCGGCTCAGCCCGCGCGATGCCGCCGGATGTTCCGACACCGCCGCGGGGGCATCCTGACCCGCCGAAGCCGGACCGGCCGAAGCCCCCGAAGCTGTGGAGGGCTCCGAGGGCTCGGCGTCGTTCTGGACGGACGGCTCGGTCATGACAGGACGGTCGAGGTGAGCTGCGAGAGGGGCTCGGCCAGGGTGTTGATGAGGTCGGTCAGATCACGGCGATCGGCGTCGGTGATCTGGCTGTAGCTCACGAAGCCCGAGCCGAGGCTGCCGTAGGTGGCGAGCTTGGCCTCCAGCGCGGCATACGCCTTGTCGATCTTGCCGACGAGAGCCGCGCCGGAATCCCCCTTGGATTCGGCGAAGTCGCGCACCAGCGAGAACGCCATCTTCGATCCCTCGACGTTGGCGGCGAAGTCCCACAGGTCGGTGCCCGACCACCAGTCCTCCTCACCCGAGATCTTGTTCTTGGCGACTTCGTCGAGCAGCGAGATCGCGCCGTTGGAGAGTCCCGCAACCCCCTGCGTGTTCAGGGCATCGGTGAACGCGGTGCCGTGCACATAGTCGTACAACGTCTGGACGTTCGCGACCAGACCGTCGGCGAACCCCTGGCGCTCGGCGGTGGTGGAGGGTTGCCAATTCTGGTACGCCGGGGTCGCCCCATCCGAGTTCAGCGCACCCTGCGCCGGCACCCAGAGATCCTTCTCGATGCGGTGGAATCCGGTCCAGTCGAGACCTTCGGCGACCGCATCGACCTCGCGATAGTCGATCTTCGGGTCGAGATCGCCCAGCGACTCCGCGATCGGCTCGATGCGCTCGTAGTACGCCCGCACCGACGGGAACTGCGTGCGCGCCGCGGCATCGTCACCCGAGGCGTAGGCCGCCGCGAACGTCTTGACGGCCGGAACGAGCTGACCGACCTGGTCTCGCACGAAGGCCGCGTAGAGGTCGACAGCCTTCTGCTTCTGTTCGGCATCGTCTCCCGTGGCGGCGATGGTCTCGCCGGTCACGCTGAAACCGGCCCTGCCCACGCCATCGCCGACCATGCCGGGCTTGCAGACCGTGTAGTAGCTGCCGGGCTGCGCGACCACGGTGAGGCTGCGCTTGGCTCCGGGGGCGACGTTCTCGACCTCGCCCACGATGCGCAGACCATCATCGGCGAGCAGATAGAACTCCGTCACCTGTGTGCCGCTGTTGGTGACGTCGAACGCGAGCGTTCCGCTCGTGGCCGAGCTTGCCGACACGACACAGGTGTTGTCGTCGGAAGTGACCGTGAGGGTGCCGGTTGCGGCGACATCGCTCTTGGCGACGCATCCGGCGAGAGCCAGGGCGGCGACTCCGGCGGCGGCGAAGAGGCCGAGGGTGCGGGGGGCGATCATGATGCTCCTTGGTGTGTGGGCGAGGACGAAGAAGTATCCGCTGAGGCCGGTTCGGGCGTGGAAGAACGCAGCCCGCGGAGGAAGAAGGTGCCGACGACGCCGAGGTAGAGCGCCCACGCGACGACCTGCAGCCAGGTCATCTGCGGCATGAACCCGACGGTGGCCTGCAGAGCGGCGGCGAGCGCACTGCCCGGCGGAATCGACGCGGTGAGGTCGAAGGCCCATCCGAAGGGGAATCCGGCCCAGCCGGCGGCGACGGCGCCGGTCGCCCCATCCAGCGGCGCCAGCGCCGTGAACGGACCCGGAAGCGCGCCGGCTTCCTGCAGGTCGTGGATCGCGTAGGCCAGCACACCCGCGGCGACGATGACCAGAAATGCGCCGGTCCAGGCGAAGAAGATGCGCAGGTTCAATCGCACCATGCCTCGTGCGAGCAGCGAGCCGAACGCAGCGGCGACGACGAGCCCGAACAGCGCACCGATCAGGGCGGCCGGCGCGTCTCCGAAGGACTGCACCATCGACCACAGCAGCAACGTCGTCTCGACGCCCTCCCTGGCGACCGAGACGAACCCGAGCAGCACCAGCACCCAGAGTCCACCCATCGCGAGTGCACGCTCGATCTCGCCCTCGAGCGACTTCTTCAGGGTGCGCGCGGTGCGCTGCATCCAGAAGATCATCCACGTGACCATCGCT
>JAHIOK010000279.1 GCA_018895315.1 Actinomycetota bacterium
CGCGACCAGGCCGTCGCGCTCGCACGCCGGGTGGCGTACCTCGCGAGCGAGGCACTGCAACTCGCGCAGCGCGACATCGATTCGTCCCGCCCGCAGCAGGGTGGAGATGGTTGGGGCGGTGGACGCCGCGGTGGCGGCATGGGCGATGCCATGGGCGGAATCCTGGGCGGCCTGGTCATCGGCGGCCTGCTCGGCGACATCTTCGACTGAGGCGGTGCCGCGCCGAACTCCTCAGATTCGGCATCTCGTCTCCGATACGCCGAACGGGCATGCCCTTTCGGACATGCCCGTTCGATGCGGACGTCAGGACGCGAGTTGCTCGAGGGGAGGCGCCGCGGCGGTCAGTGAGATGACTCCGTAGTCCCAGCCCTTGCGCCGGTAGACGACGCTCGGGTGATCGGTGCGTGCGTCGATGAAGAGGAAGAAGTCGTGACCGACCAGCTCCATCCGGTCGACGGCATCTTCGACGGTCATCCATTCCGCGTCGAACTTCTTCGTGCGGATGACGACCGGTGTGTAGTCGTCGTCATCCACGACACCGGTGAGGATCGGCACCTCGCCGGTGGCGACGGCACGGAGCAGGTCGACGGACGCCGGCTCCACGTCGACGCCTTCGATCGATCCCGTCTCTTTGTCGAACGTTGCGCCCCGCGGGTGCTTTCGCGCATCGATCCGCTTGTCCTTGGCCCGACGCAGCTGCTCCGCGAGTTTGTCCACGGCGATGTCGAGGGCGGCGAACTTGTCGCCATCGACGGCCTCCGCCCGCACGAGAGGGCCCTTGCCGGTGAGCGTGAGCTCGACCGTAGAGTCTTCCATGCGCCCGTTGTGGTAGGCCCGGTGTGTCACTTTCACGTCGAGGCTCTGCGCACGCGGAGCCAGATGTTCGACGCGGACGGCCTTCTCTTCGACCACGGTTCGGAATCGGTCGGTGATCCCGACACCCACGCCGACGATGCTCGTATCCATCCTTGACCTCCTTGTTCCGGTCCGCCGGTTCAAGGGCGGACCATCAGTCGCCTTGTCCCCCCACCGTAGTCACGCCCACCCCCGATGTCACGTATGAGTCACGCGTGTGTCCCCCCTGAGTCATGCCCCGTTCACCGCTGCCTCCGGCGCGCAGTCGATGCGACCGTGGCCGCTCCGAGGACGATGGCGCCAGCACGTTCGAGTGCACGTGCCGCCTCGGCGAGGGTGGCGCCTGTCGTCACGACGTCGTCGATCACCACCACGGGGAGCCCCCGGCTCTCGCGGGCCCGCATGCTGCCCGCGACATTGTGCTGCCGTTCTTCCCGCCCGAGGAGGCGCTGATCCGCGGTGGTCCGTGCGATCGCGAGCAGCGGAGTCGTGCGGATTCCTGCGCGGCGGGCGATCAGCTCGACCACGCGGTATCCACGCCGTCGCATCGCCGCCCGCGACGTGGGGATCGGCACGATCGTGGTCTCGGCGGGCACATCGAACGCGCTCAGAGACACGGCGAGGGCAGGTGCGAGCGGGCGGGCGAGAGCGGTGCGGCCCTCCTCCTTGAGTGCACGGATGACGCGGGCCACGGCATCGTCGAAGTCAAGTCCGCTGCGCACGACGAGCCCGCCGGGCAATGTCCGCGCCCGCGCGGTCGCTCGCATCAGCGCACGGCAGTCATCGCACAGCGCAACATCGAGCGCACCGCATCCGGCGCACTCGACGGGAAAGGCAAGGGCGAGGGCGCCACCGAGCGCGCGACGGATCGGTGGCCAGGGCGACGCGAGAGATGACACGGGTCGATGCTCGCGGCTGCTCTACGGCGCACGCACCGATCGAACGCATCTGTGCAGAACCGGCGGCGAAAGCGAGCCTGGGGAGGAAGCTACTGCTGCGTGCCGAGCACCGTGATCGCGGTCGCCGCCGACCCCCAGTTGGCGCCGCGACGCACGTAGAGGGTTCCGGTGGCATCGCGCAGACGCACACCGGTGGGCTGATTCGCGCCGGCGATATCGGTCATCGTCTCCCCCGCAGGGGTCGGCATGCTCCTGCTCGGGCCGCCGACCTGCTGTTCGATCATGACCTGGCTGTCACCGTCGTTTGCGAGCACACCGAGCGTCGTGTCATCGAGCCATGCCAGGTCGATGCCCGCCCCAGGGAGGGTGGCGAGCACGACCGGCTGTCCCAGACTCTTGGGCAACCCGTCCGCACTGCGCACGACGCCGGCCAGCCAGATGACCGAACGCCCGCCGACCGTGGCGATGGCGGCCATTCGGGTGCCGTCCCGTGAAAGCTGCATCGCGGTGATCTTCGTCGCGCTCGACCAGCCGGACACCGCGGACGGCTCACCGGCGGGAGAGAAGACCGTCAGCCCGGTCGGTGAATCCGTGGGCACGCTCCACATGAACCCTTGAGGGTCGACCGTCGGGGCGATCAGGTTCGGGCGCGCGTCGAACTCGAGCCACTTACGGTCGGACTGCACCCGCCCCACTCGTCCGCTCGCGAGCTCGACGGCCGCGAAGCTCTGATCGGACGACAACTCGATCGACGTCGGCGGCGAGGTCAACGTGGAGATCGCGTCGCCGATACCCGCAACCGGTGCGAGGTCGGAACCGGACAGAAAGCCGAACCCGGCCGAGTTCAGCACCAGCGCTCGCTGGTCGACGGTCGTCGGCTGCGTGGACGCCGGCGTCGTCTGGAGAGTGGCGCCGGAGTATGACATCCGCACGGCGGAGATGCCGGCCGTCGCGAGGCTCGCCTGCAGTTGCGCCTGCATCTGCCCGAGCACCGTCGGCTC
>JAHIOK010000280.1 GCA_018895315.1 Actinomycetota bacterium
CCCCTCGTCGTGGGGCAGTGTGCGCGCGTCGTAGCCCTCTGCGACGTCGAGCCCTACCTCGCGGGCGATCGCCGCGACGGTGCGGGGGTTATCGCCCGAGATGATCCGGATGCCGACCCCCTGAGCATGAAAGTAGGCCAGTGTCTGCGCGGCATCCGGTCTGATCTGCTCGCGGAAGGTGAGCACGACCACCGGCCGCAGCGCGGCGGGGAGGCGCTCTGCCTCGACATCCGCCTCGGTGAGCGGTTCGGGCGAGTGCGCAAGAATCAGCGTGCGCCGCCCTGTGGAGGCCAAATCGGTGACCGTCCTGCCGAACTCGCTGGACGCATCGGTCGCCGCGTCGCCGAACACCATCTCTGGAGCGCCGAGCACCCAGGAACCGGTCGGCCCGCCGTCGAACGAGACAGCGCTCCACTTGCGGGCGGACGAGAAGGGGATGTCGCCTGCCACCACGAGCGCGTGGCCCACCGGATACCGCGCGCTCAGGCAGCGTGCGGTGGCGTTGGCGGCGGGCGCGGCGCCGTACCAGGCGAGTACCGGGTCTGCGCCCTCGGGACCGCCCGCGAGGGGATGGGCGGCATCGAACTCGATCTCGCCCAGGGTGAGGGTGCCGGTCTTATCGAGACAGATGAGGTCGACGCGGGCGAGGCCCTCGACCGCCGGCAGCTCATTGACCAGCACTTGCCGGTTCGCGAGCTTCGCGGCGCTGACGGCGAAGGTGAGGCTCGTGATCAGCACGAGGCCGAGAGGGATGACCGCGGTGATCGAAGCGATCGTGTTCACCGCCGCCTGCACCCATGTACCGCTCTGCCACGCCTGCACCCATCCACCGGCGACCATCATCTGCGCGTTCAACACGAGCAGCGTGATCGGGCCGACTCCCCAGCTCACCCATCGGAGCACGCGGTTGATCGAGGTGCGCAGTTCAGAGTTGACGAGCGAGAACCGCTTCGCTTCGCTCGCGAACCGGTTGGCATAGGAATCGGCCCCGACACGGGTGACCTGCGCGGATCCTTCGCCGGCTACCACGACCGAGCCCGAGAGCGCCTCGTCGCCGGGCTTCTTGTCGACGGCATCGGATTCGCCGGTCAGCATCGACTCGTCGATCTGCAGAGCGCGCATCGCGACCACGTCGGCATCTGCGGGCACTTGATCGCCGGCACGCAGCACGAGGATGTCGCCGAGGACGACGTCGCCCGGGGCGATCTCGGCCTCGAGGCCCGCGCGCCGCACACGCGCACGGGGAGCGTTCAGCAGGGCGAGTCGGTCGAGCGCGACCTTGGCGCGGAACTCCTGCACGCAGCCGATGATCGCGTTCGCCAGTGCCGTGAGACCGAACAGCGCGTCCTGCCAGCGCCCGAGCAGCAGGAGCCCGATGAAGCATCCACCGACGATCGCGTTGAAGAGCGTGAAGACGTTCGCGCGGACGATGTTCCACGCGCTGCGACTGGAATCCGCCTGGAAGGTGTTCGTCTGCCCCGCCGCAACCCGCTCGGCAACCTCGGCGGAGGTCAATCCGACCGACGGGTTGACGTCGGCTGCGTTCATCAGGGGCGCAGCCGAAGAACCTGCCGGGGCATCCATGCGTTCACCCTAGCGAGCAGTGGATGCACGAAGACCCCGGATGCCAGCATCCGGGGTCTTCGTGAAGAAGTCGTTGCGCCCGCAGGCGCGGTGACTACTTGAGGTTGACGGTCGCGCCGGCCTCTTCGAGAGCGGCCTTGGCCTTCTCGGCGGCTTCCTTGGTCGCGCCTTCGAGGACGGCCTTGGGGGCGCCATCGACGACAGCCTTGGCCTCGCCGAGGCCGAGCGAGGTGAGCTCGCGGACGACCTTGATGACCTGGATCTTCTTGTCACCGACCGACTCGAGGACGACGTCGAAGGAATCCTTCTCCTCGACCTCTTCCGGAGCGGCACCGGCCGGCGCGCCAGCAGCGGCAACGGCGACGGGGGCGGCGGCGGTGACCTCGAAGGTCTCCTCGAACTTCTTGACGAACTCGCTGAGCTCGATGAGCGTGAGCTCCTTGAACGCCTCGAGAAGCTCCTCAGTGCTGAGCTTTGCCATGATGATTCTCCTTGTTTGGGGTTGTTATCTGCCGCGTGCCCGAGATCAGGCCGCGGACTCCTGCTTCTCACGCAGCGCGTCGACCGTGCGAACGGCCTTCGACAGCGGTGCGTTGAACAGATAGGCGGCGCCGAACAGTGAGGCCTTCATCGCGCCGGCAAGCTTTGCCAGCAGGACTTCACGGCTCTCGAGATCGGCGAGCTTGTTCACCTCGTCTGCGGTCAGGGGTGCGCCATCGAAATAGCCGCCCTTCACCACGAGAAGAGGGTGTGCCTTGGCGAAGGCGCGCAGACCCTTCGCGACGGCGACCGGGTCACCGTGCACGAACGCGATGGCGGACGGGCCCTTGAGCTCGTCATCCAGCGTCGAGATCCCCGCGTTGTTCGCGGCGATCTTGGTCAGCGTGTTCTTCACCACGGCGTACTCCGCGTCCTGACGGATGTTGTTGCGAAGCTCTTTGAGCTCAGCAACCGTCAGACCGCGGTACTCGGTCAGCAGAACAGCGGTCGAGTCCTCGAAGTTCTTCGTGAGCTCGGCAACCGTTGCATCCTTCTGCGCCATGGCCACTCCTTGTGTCTACGAGATGTTCCGCGGGAGCGGAGCATCGACCTCGGACATCCGGTGCAGGGCAACAAAAAAGCTCCGGCGCAAGCGCACGGAGCGAAATCTCTTTGACGAGAGTCATTCGTGACACCTGCGCGGGCCCCTGCATTGCAGAGCTTCGATCGTCATGCGTTCACACGCACGCCGATGACCGGCGGTCTTTGGCTTCCCCCAGCTTACGCGCTCCCCCACCTCTCACCAAATCCCCCCCTCCCTCTCTCTCCCTCTCCCTCTCCCCATCTCATGCGCCGAATGCACCAGGTACCGCCGAGTGCACGGCTTAGGCGCGCGCCTACCTCGTGCACTCGGCGGCAAGTCGCGCAGTCGGCGGGCGGGGCTCGCGCCGCGGCGGCCCGGACTACGCGTCGCGAC
>JAHIOK010000281.1 GCA_018895315.1 Actinomycetota bacterium
ACATCGGCGGCCGACGAGCACACATTCGGTCGTTCGTGAGGAGTTCGGCACCTCAGCGCGACGCCGACCCGCCTGAAGGAGTACAGGCACCCGGCGCCCGCCCAGCCACTACGGACACGTCCCACGGAGGCCCACCGAACTCCAGGCGTTATGGTTGCGCATGCGCGCTGAGCAGGTCGTGGATCTCGTCGAGGGGCTGGCCGCGGCCGGGGTAGTGGTCTGGGTCGACGGCGGGTGGTGCGTGGACGCCCTCGTCGGACGCCAGCTGCGCTCACACGCCGATCTCGATCTCGCCGTCGACCGGAACGACGAGCCGCGGTTTCTGGAATGGATCCGCGAACGCGGTTTCGCGCCAATCCATCGCGCCGGCACCAGTGCCTGGGAGTACTCGCTGACCGACGCCGGCCGCGCGGTGGTGGATGTGCGGGTATTCGGATTCGACGCGGCCGGGAGCCACATCTACGGCATGGATTATCCACCGGGCGCTCTGGGAGGCACCGGCACGATCGACGGCACGCAGGTGCGGTGCATGACCCCGAAGTGGATGTTCCGGTTCGCTCTCGCGGCTCCCACCACTCCGAAGCATCTCGCTGACGTGCGCGCGCTCCACGAAACCTACGGTTTCGCGTTGCCGCCCTCACACACGGGCACCTCCGCCGAGCCCCGACCGCCCGCCGCGCTGAAGAACCCCCGTCGTTCCGTGCTCTTCGTGGGCGAGCACGACGCGGGCCGCTCGCAGATGGCGGCGGGATACCTCAGTGCCCTCTCCGACGGACGCATCGGCGCGCGCTCGGCTGGCTCAGAGCCTGCGGGCGCAATCGACCCGCTGGCTGTCGAGGTGATGGCCGAAGCCGGCATCGACATCAGCACCGGCTCGCCGGCGGCGCTCACGGTCGATGACGTGCGCGCCGCCGACGTCATCATCACGATGGGGTGCGGCGATGCCTGCCCGATACTTCCGGGCAAGCGTTACGAAGAATGGGTGATCGCCGATCCCCGGGGCCAGCCGATCGACCTCGTCCGCGGCATCCGCGACCAGATCCGTGCGCGGGTGCAGGTGCTGGTCGACGACCTGCTCGAGGACTGACCGCGGTCAGTCCGACTCGGCCTTGCGCGCTCCGGCTTCGAGCACGTCACCGGCGGGCAGCTCCTGGTGTCCGCCGAATTGCAGCCGCATCGCCGAGAGCACCTGGTTCGCGAAGTGGTCTTCGCCGCGGGAGGCGAATCGCTCGAAGAGGGATGCCGCCAGCACCGGGGCCGGTACGCCCACGTCGACCGCAGCCTTGACCGTCCACCGCCCCTCGCCCGAGTCCGACACGCGCCCGGCGAGGCCGTCGAGGGTGGGGTTCTGCTCCAGCGCGGCCGCCGCAAGGTCGAGCAGCCACGACGAGATCACCGAGCCGCGCCGCCAGAGCTCGGTGACCTTGGGTGTGTCGATCGTGAACTGGTAGAACTCCGGCTCCTCGAGCGGCGCCACCTCGGCGGAATGTGCGGCTTCCCGCACTCCGGCATCCGCGTTCTCGAGGATATTGAGGCCTTCGGCGAGCGCCGCCATGATGCCGTATTCGATGCCGTTGTGCACCATTTTCACGAAGTGTCCGGCACCCGACGGCCCGCAATGCAGGTAGCCGAGTTCTTCGGGGGCGAAGCCTCCCGTGCGCCCCGGCGTGCGATCGATGTCGCCCTTGCCCGGGGCGATCGTGCGCAGCACCGGCTCGATCGCGGCGAAGGCCTCATCGGGCCCTCCGACCATGAGGCAGTAGCCGCGGTCGAGCCCGAATACTCCACCGCTCGTGCCGACATCGACGTAGTGGATGCCGGATTCCTTGAGCTTCGCCGCGCGCCGCACATCGTCGCGGTAGTTCGAGTTGCCGCCGTCGATGATGATGTCGCCGGGCTCGAACACCGCCGCGACTTCGTCGACGACCTTTCCGGTGAGCCCCGCGGGAATCATGAGCCATACCGCGCGTGGACCGGTCAGCTTGCTCGCGAGATCGGCAATGCTCTCGGCACCGATGGCACCTTCGCTGACGAGGCTGGCTACGGCATCAGGACTCACGTCGTAGACGACGCACTCGTGACCGTCGCGCATCAGTCGCCGCACGATGTTCGCGCCCATCCGGCCGAGGCCGACCATTCCCAGTTGCATCGCAGATCCTCCATCGCCGGAGCCGTCCGGGCGCGAGCGACCGAATCGGCGGGTGTCGGCGGCAGTCTATGCCCGTCGCCTGCGGTCCACTCCATTGCGGGCTCCCGTCCGCGCGTTAGCAAAGGTGGGCACCATCGACAATCCCCTGCCGAGTCTCGCGCCCTGCTCGTACCGTCGGAGTGGGCCCCCCATGGACCCTCGTCGTGAAGGAGATACACATGGCCACGCAGACCGAGAAGAAGTCCCCCACCGCGCCGAAGAATCGTCGACGCGCCGCCCGAGGAGGCGTCGGAGCCGAGCTCACCGGTGAGCAGAACGCGGAGAGCGGTTTCACCGCATCCGAAAAACTCAGCGACAACCTGCAGCGCGTCCTCGTCGATCTGATCGAGCTGTCGCTGCAGGGCAAGCAGGCGCACTGGAACGTCGTCGGCACGAACTTCCGCGACACGCACCTGCAGCTCGATGAGATCATCGACTCATCACGCGAGTTCAGCGACACCGTTGCCGAGCGGATGCGCGCACTCCATGCCCTCCCCGATGGACGCAGCGACACGGTCGCCGAGACCACGACGCTGCCCGAGTTTCCGCAGGGCGAGATCGCGACGACCGAGGTCGTCGATCTGCTCACCGAGCGTCTCGACTCGGTCACGGCCACCTGCCGCGAAGTGCACGATGACGTCGACGACGAAGACCCGACGAGCGCCGACATCCTGCATTCGATCCTCGAGCGGCTCGAGCAGCTGTCATGGATGGTCAGCGCGGAGAACCGCACCCCGACGAAGCGCTGAGCCACCCCGCCGAGCGCTAGGCCGTGGCGAGACTCGAGCCGATCCAGAGACCGAGTCCCGCCGCGGCGGTCGCCACAACGATCACACCGAGGCCGTTCATGAGGGCGCCGAGCCACCGACGCTCCTGCACGAGCCGCACCGTTTCAAAGCTCGCCGTCGAGAAGGTGGTGTAGCCGCCGAGGAAACCGACCCCGACGATGAGCTGAACCTCGTGGGGCAGCAGGCCCGCGGAGACAGCCCCGACGACGAGGCCGAGAAGCAGCGAGCCCGTCACGTTGATCAGGATCGTTCCGATGGGCAGACGAGCGCGCACGCGCGAGCGGACGATGCCGTCGAGCACGAACCGGCAGACCGCCCCGGCACCGCCGGCCAGAGCGAGGGCCGCGAAGACGAGCGGACTCATCGCGCCTCCGATCGATGGGTCGCGGCCCCCACGACGATGCCTGCGAACGTCGCGGCCGCACCGATCAGAACCGTCATCAGGCCATAGCCCACGCCCGAGAGGACTTCACCGCGTCCGATCAGCGCCGCGGCATCCGTCGCGAGCGCGCTGTAGGTGGTGAACCCCCCGAGTACGCCGGTGCCGAAGAAGAGGCGTACGGCCCGACGTCCGCCGTGATCCGTGCCCCGGCGCACGAGCGCTTCGAGGAGCAGTCCCAGCAGGAACGCGCCGAGCACGTTGATTCCGAAAATGGCATACGGGATGCCATCGCCGGTCGGGAACGCCAGACTCAGGGCCTCCCGTGCCGCCGTGCCGAGCACGCCACCTGCGAACACCAGCGCGAGAAAGCTCGCGCGCAGGTGAACGGACCGCCCACCGGGGCGATCGTCGACCTCGATGTCGCTGTCGTCGGGGAGCCTGCCCCGTGCATCCTCGTCAGACATTCGAAGACTGGGTGGAGGCGCGGATGACGAGTTCGGGCCGGAAGCGGACGTGATCGGGTGAACCCGAGGCGTCCGCGAGCTCGCGCAGCAAGAGATCGACAGCAGCCGAACCGATCTCGGACGCGGGCTGGCGGATCGAGCTGAGCGGAACGACCGCCGCCGCCGCGAAATCGATGTCGTCGTAGCCGATCAAGGCGATGTCGTCGGGCACGCGCACCTCCGACATCATCGCGAACGCCTGCAGCACCCCGACGGCCAGCAGATCGTTGGCCGCGAAGATCGCGTCTGGTCGCTCCTCTGGGGGTCGCGCGATGATTGCGACTCCGGCTGCGCGGCCCTGCAGCACCGAGAGCGCCGGCATCTCGATCACTTCGAGCGTCGCGCCGACATGCTCTGCGACGGCCCGACGTGCCCCCTCCAGCCGGTCGGCGACCTGCGCGATCCCGAGCGGGCCGGCGAGGTAAGCGAGGCGGCGTCGCCCGAGTGATGCGAGATGCGAGGCGGCGAGGTACCCGCCCTCGACGTCGTCGACGGCGACCGAGCTGAATGAGCCGTCGGGCGCTTCCCGGTCGACCAGGATCACCGGGGTTCCGCCGTCGCGCAGTCGCTCGAGGTGCGAGAGGTCGTCAGAGGTCGGGGTGATCAGCACGCCGTTCACGCGCTGCTCTCGGAACAGGTCGAGATAGGAGTCCTCGCGGTGGGCCGTCTCATCGGAATTCCCGAGCAGCACCGAGAGCCCCTCCTCCGCTGCGCGGGACTCAGCCCCTCGCGCGACGTCGGTGAAGAACGGGTTGCGCACGTCGAGCACGACGAGCCCGATACTCCGACTGCGGCCGGCCCTGAGCTGCCGCGCGGCGTCATTGCGCACATAGCCCAACTCCGCGATCGCACGCTGGACCCGCTCAACGGTTTCGGGCGACACCTTGGCGGGCTGGTTCAAGACGTTGGAGACGGTTCCGACCGACACGGATGCGGCGGCCGCGACATCCTTCACACTCACCGACATGACATGCGCCTCCCAGACTCTGCACTCTAGCTTGCCGTGGATGCTTGCCCGCATTCGTGCACTCTGCTAACTTTGAATCGATTCATACGCCGCCCTTCCCGAAGGAACCCTCGATGACGAGCCTGACCCACGACATCCAGAATGCCCTCGCACAGCAGGCGATCGAACTACCCTCCTGGGCGTTCGGCAACTCCGGCACCCGCTTCAAGGTGTTCGCGACCCCCGGCACTCCGCGCGATCCGTTCGAGAAGATCGCGGATGCTGCCGAGGTCAACCGGGTCACCGCGCTCGCGCCGAGCGTCGCGCTGCACATCCCGTGGGACAAGACCCCGGACTATACGGTGCTGCGCCGTCATGCCGAGGACCTCGGGGTGACCCTCGGCACGATCAACTCCAACACGTTCCAGGATGACGACTACAAGTTCGGCGCCCTCACCCACGAAGATGCAGCAGTGCGGCGGAAGGCGATCGATCACCACCTGGAGTGCATCGACATCATGGATGCGACGGGCTCGCGCGACCTCAAGATCTGGCTCGCCGAAGGTTCCAACTACCCCGGTCAGGCCGACCTGCGGGGCCGACAGGATCGCCTGCAGGAGTCGCTGCAGCAGATCTACGCGCGTCTCACGGGTGAGCAGCGGCTCGTCCTCGAGTACAAGTTCTTCGAGCCGGCTTTCTACCACACCGATGTTCCGGACTGGGGAACCTCCTACGTGCAGGTCTCAGCCCTCGGCGAGCGCGCGATGGTCTGCCTCGACACCGGCCACCACGCCCCGGGCACGAACATCGAGTTCATCGTGATGCAGCTCCTGCGCCTCGGCAAGCTCGGCTCATTCGACTTCAACTCGCGGTTCTACGCCGACGACGACTTGATCGTGGGTGCCGCCGACCCGTTCCAGCTCTTCCGCATCCTGTTCGAGGTCATCCGCGGCGGCGGGCTGAACAACCCCGACGTGGCCTTCATGCTCGACCAGTGCCACAACGTCGAGAAGAAGATCCCCGGTCAGATCCGCTCCGTGCTCAACGTGCAGGAGATGACGACCCGGGCACTGCTGGTGGATGCCGAGGCCCTCCGCGCCGCGCAACTCTCGGGCGATGTGCTCGCGGCGAATGCGGTCATGATGGACGCGTTCTACACCGATGTGCGCCCCGGTCTTGCCGAGTGGCGCGAGAGCCGTGGACTGCCGGCCGATCCGATGGCGGCCTTCGCCGCGTCGGGCTATCAGGAGAAGATCGAAGCCGACCGCGTCGGCGGCGTCCAGGCCGGCTGGGGCGCGTAGCACGATGACCAGGACCGAACCGTATGGCGCGGCCGACGGACTCGTGCGGGTGTATCCCGCACACGAGCCCGCGACCGGCGACGTGCTCGTCTGGGCGCACGGCGGCGGCTTCCAGTGGGGCGATCTCGACATGCCCGAGGCCGACTGGGTCGCGCGGACCCTGGCTGAGCGCGGGGTGGTCGTGGTGTCGGTCGACTACCGCCGCGCCTCGTCGACCGTCCACTTCCCCGCGCCCTCCGACGACGCCCTCGAGGCTTATCTGTGGACGCGAGGGCAGGCGTCCGAACTGGGCGGCGACCCGACCCGCGTCGCGATCGGCGGTGCGAGCGCAGGAGCCAACCTCACGGCGGGCGTCGCCCTGCGGCTCGCCTGCGGCGAGGGTCCGCTCCCGTCCGGGATCTTCCTCGCCTACCCGACACTGCATGCCGTGCAGCCACCCACCCCGCCCGACCTGCAGCGCGCCCTCGATGCGCTTCCCGGCGAAGCGAACTTCGACGCTGCCCGCGTGCTCGCGATGTACGAGGGTTACCTCGGCGGCCCGGTCGACGCTGCGTCGATCGTCGCGATCCCCGGAACGGCGAAGCCCGCCGATCTCACGGAGCTCCCGCCGGTGCTCATGATCAACGATGACGTCGACGGCCTGCGCGTCTCGGGCGAGGCCTTCGCCGCCGCACTTGCCCAGGCCGGTGTCCGCGTCGACATCTTCACCGAACCGGGCACGCAGCACGGCCACCTCAATCGCCCCGACGAGCCGCAGGCCGAGGCATCCCTCACCCGCGTGCTCACCTGGCTCGCCGCTCTCACTGACACCACCATCGAAGGATCGCCCTCATGACGAACCCGACCGCTCAAGAGCTGATCGCACGATCGAACCGCCTCGGCGCCGACCCGAAGAACACGAACTACGCGGGGGGCAATACCTCTGCGAAGGGCACCGAGACTGACCCGGTCACGGGCGAACCCGTCGAACTGCTCTGGGTGAAGGGTTCGGGGGGCGACCTCGGCACGCTCACGGAGTCGGGGCTCGCGGTGCTGCGCCTCGACCGCATGCGCGCACTCGTCGACGTCTACCCCGGAGTCGACCGCGAAGACGAGATGGTCGCCGCGTTCGACTACTGCCTGCACGGCAAGGGCGGCGCTGCGCCGTCGATCGACACCGCAATGCACGCGCTGGTGGATGCGGCCCATGTCGACCACCTGCATCCCGATTCGGGCATCGCGTTCGCGACCGCACTCGACGGTGAGGCCCTCACCGAGAAGGCCTTCGGCGACAGGGTCGTCTGGGTGCCCTGGCGGCGCCCCGGGTTTCAGCTCGGCCTCGACATCGCCGCGATCAAGGCGCAGAGTCCCGGCGCGATCGGCTGCATCCTCGGCGGACACGGCATCACCGCCTGGGGCGACACGTCCGATGAGGCCGAGGCGAACTCGCTCTGGATCATCGAGACCGCGCAGGCCTACATCGACGCGCACGGCACGGCCGAGCCGTTCGGAGCGGTGCGGGCCGGGTTCGAGGCGCTCGCCGACGCAGATCGGCGAACGAAGGCCTCGGCGCTGGGCGCGACCATCCGCGGCATCGCGTCGCACGACAAGCCGATGGTCGGCCACTTCACCGACGACGCGCGGGTGCTCGAGTTCCTCGCCTCCGAGAATGCGCCGCGGCTCGCCGCTCTGGGCACGAGCTGCCCCGACCACTTCCTGCGCACGAAGGTCAAGCCGATGCTCCTCGACCTGCCATCGAACGCGTCGGTCGACGCATCCCTCAGCCGTCTGAAGGAGTTGCACGAGGCGTACCGCGCGGACTACACGGCGTACTACGAGGCGCACGCGGCGGCCGAGAGCCCCGCGATCCGCGGCGCCGACCCGCTGGTCGTCCTTGTTCCGGGCGTCGGCATGTTCAGCTACGGCGCCAACAAGCAGACGGCCCGCGTCGCCGGAGAGTTCTACCTCAACGCGATCAACGTCATGCGCGGCGCCGAGGCGCTTTCGACCTACTCCCCCATCAGCGACGCCGAGAAGTTCCGCATCGAATACTGGGCCCTCGAAGAGGCGAAGCTCCAACGGATGCCGAAGCCGAAGACCCATGCGGGGCGCATCGCTCTCGTCACGGGCGCGGCATCCGGAATCGGAAAGGCCATCGCGACTCGTCTCGCCGCCGAGGGCGCGTGCGTCGTCATTGCCGATCTCGACCTCGCGAAGGCCCGGGCCACCGCTGCGGAGCTCGGCGGCGCGGATGTCGCGATCGGCATCGCCGCGAACGTCGCGGATGCCGCGGCCGTGCAAACCGCGATCGACGATGCCGTGCTCGCCTTCGGAGGCCTCGACCTCGTCGTCAACAACGCAGGGCTTTCACTCTCGAAGCCTCTGCTGGAGACCACCGAAGCCGACTGGGACCTGCAGCACGACGTCATGGCCAAGG
>JAHIOK010000282.1 GCA_018895315.1 Actinomycetota bacterium
ACACAGGGCGTGGCAGAGGGCAGGATGCCGCAACCGAAGCCCGATGAGCGCCGGGCGCCGGGCGCCGGGCGCCGGGCGCCGGGCGCCGACATAGGCTGGCCGCGTGAGCATCCCTCTCAGCAAAGACCTCGCCGACGAGCCGGCCGACCCGTACCTGTGGCTTGAGGAGATCCACTCCGATGCCGCGCTGGCCTGGGCCGCCGAGCGTTCAGAAGAGACCGAGTCGACGTTCGCGTCGGCACAGCGCACGGCCCTCGAGGCCCGACTGCGCGGCATCCTCGACGATCCCGACCGGCTTGTGGTGCCGAGCCGCCACGGCGACTGGATGTACGACCTCTGGCGGGATATGGCCAACCCCCGCGGTCTGTGGCGGCGCACTCCCCGCGCGGCCTTCGCTGCGGGTGCCCCCGACTGGCAGGTTCTGCTCGACATCGATGCGCTCGGCCACGCCGAAGACACCGCGTGGAGCTTCGGTCGCGCGCTCCATGGCCCCGTCGGCACGCCCAGAGTGCTGCTCCAGCTCTCCCCCGACGGCGGCGACGCGACCGTGCTGCGCGAATTCGACCTCGACGCCATGGCCTTCGTCGTGCCGGGAGCTGACCCCGCCGACAGCCCGTTCGCCCTGGCGCTGCACAAGTCGCACGTCGCCTGGATCGACCGCGACATTCTGCTCGTCGCCTCAGCCCTCGATGGGGGCGGCGTGACCGATTCGGGCTATCCCCTCTCGGCGCGGGTCTGGCATCGCGGCACACCGCTGGCAGAGGCATCCGTCGTGATCGAAGGCACCCCGAGCGACGTCGGTGTGTTCGTGAGCGTCGATCGCACCGGCGACCGCGCGACCGCTCACGTCGAGGTGGCGCACGACTTCTTCCACAGCGAAGGCTGGGTGTGGGATACCGCGACCATCGACGGATTCGCGAGCGCCACCCCCACCCGGATCAATGCGCCGGAAGACGCGCGCGTTGCGGTGCACGGTGAGCTCGTCGCGATCCGGACGACCACGCCGTGGCAGGTCGCGGGGCAGACCCATGCGGGCGGCACGCTCCTCGTCGGTCCACTGACTACTGTCACCGGCGGCGACGGCGAAGACCTGCGCGTCGTGTTCGCCCCGGCGTCCACGGCCGTGCTCGAGACCTGGGCGTGGACCCGCTCGCGCCTCGTGATCACGGTGCTCGATCAGGTGCAGAGCAGCATCCGCTCGCTCGATCCCCTGGACGACTGGCGCGCGCACCCCCTCGACCTCGGCATGGGCGACGACGACCTCTTCAGCGCCTCGGTCGTCACGCTCGACGCCGACCACGACGACGAGCTGTGGGTGGTGGTCCGCGGCTTCCTCACTCCCCCGACCCTGATCGTGACGGATGCCGCCACCCCCGCGCCGCGCATCGTGGCGCGCGCCCGCGCAGCCTTCGATACCGCCGGTCTCACCGCCAGTCAGCACTGGGCCACATCTGCCGACGGCACGCAGATTCCCTACTTCGAAGTCGGTCCGCGCGATCGCGTCGGCACCCTGCCAGTGCTGATGAACGGATACGGCGGGTTCGAGCACGCCCTCACCCCCGAATACTCCGCTCTCGTGGGGGCGGCATGGCTCGAACCGGGCCGCGTCTACGTGGTCGCGAACATCCGCGGCGGCGGCGAGTTCGGGCCGGCCTGGCATCTCGCGGCGCTCCGCGGCCACCGGCACCGCGCCTACGAGGACTTCGCCGCCGTCGCACGCGACCTCGTGCGTCGCGGAGTGTCGACCTCCGAGCAGATCGGCTGCCACGGACGCAGCAACGGCGGCCTGCTGGTCGGCAACATGCTCACGAGCTTTCCCGACGACTTCGGCGCGATCGTCTGCGGCGTGCCTCTCCTCGACATGCGCCGCTATACGCGCCTCTCCGCGGGCGCCAGCTGGATCGCGGAATACGGCGACCCCGACGATCCCGCCGACTGGGCCTTCATCCAGACCTTCTCGCCGTACCACCTGATCGACGCGAATCGGCCGTACCCTCCGTCGCTCATCTACGCCGCGACCAGCGATGACCGGGTCGGGCCCGTGCAGGCACGCAAGATGGCCGCGCGCCTCATGGCGGACACCGAGGCGGAGGTGCATTACCTGGAACCCTCCGACGGCGGCCACGCCGGCACGATCGACAACGCCGCGACGGCGGCGCTGCACGCCACGATCTACGCGTTCCTCGACCGCACGTTGAGCCGACCCGCCACCACGCCCTCCCCGCGCTAGTCTCGGGCGGGTACCCGCTTGATCGAAGGACTCCGATGACCGCCCTGAGCACCGATGCCGCCACCGATGAGGCATTCGCCCTCGCCGTCGTGGAAGAGGCCACCGGCCCCGTCGACGATGCCTTCGCACGACGTTTCCATGAGCACTTCGCCACGTTGCACGGTCTCTTCCTGCAGCTCTACGGCGACCGCGGCGATGGCCGCGAAGCGCTGGCCGATGTCGTCGCCCTGGCCGCGGCATCCTGGTCGGCACGTCCGCTCGAGCTGAAGGCGCGCGACGCGCGACGCGAGTCCGACCCGGACTGGTACCAGGCCGAGCGAATGCTCGGTGGCGTCTGCTACGTCGACAGGTACGCCGGAAACCTGGCCGGCGTACGCGCGCAGATCCCGTACTTCCAGGAGCTCGGGCTCACCTACCTGCACCTCATGCCGCTGTTCGAGAGCCCTGAGGGCAACAGCGACGGCGGCTACGCCGTGTCGAGCTATCGCCGTGTCGATCCGAAGCTCGGCACGATGGACGACCTCGCGGAGCTCGCCGCCGAGCTGCGCGTCGCGGGCATCTCTCTCGTGGTCGACTTCATCTTCAACCACACCAGCAACGAGCACGAGTGGGCACGGAAGGCCGTGGCCGGCGAGCCGGGGTACGAAGACTTCTACCTGATCTTCCCCGACCGCGAAATGCCCGACGCCTACGAGCAGACCGTGCGCGAGATCTTCCCCGACGACCACCCCGGCAGCTTCGTGCAACTCGACGACGGTCGCTGGATCTGGGCCACGTTCTACCACTTCCAGTGGGACCTCAACTATGCGAACCCGGCCGTATTCCGTGCCATGGCTGGCGAGATGCTGTTCCTTGCGAACCAGGGCGTCGAAATCCTGAGGATGGATGCCGTCGCATTCATCTGGAAGCGCCTGGGCACGGCGTGCGAGTCGCTGCCCGAGGCGCATCTTCTGCTGCGCGCCTTCAACGCGGTGCTGCGGATGGGTGCCCCGTCGCTGCTGTTCAAGTCGGAGGCGATCGTGCACCCCGACGAGGTGGTCGAATACATCTCGCTCGAGGAATGCCAGCTCTCGTACAACCCGCTGCAGATGGCCCTGACGTGGGAGGCCTTGGCCACCCGGGATGCCCGTCTGCTGCAGCAGGCGATCGATCGTCGCCACCACATCCCGGCGGGCACCGCGTGGGTCAACTACGTGCGCAGCCATGATGACATCGGGTGGACGTTTGCCGACGAGGATGCCGCTGAGCTCGGCATCGCGGGATACGATCACCGCCGCTTCTTGAACGACTTCTACGTCGGCCGCGCCCCCGACACCTTCGCGCGCGGAGTCGCGTTCCAGGAGAACCCAAAGACGGGCGATGCTCGCGTCACCGGCACCACGGCATCGCTGGCGGGCATCGAAGCGGGAGATCCGGCCGGTGAGGACCGCGTCATCCTCGCGCATGCGATCGCGATGTCGACCGGCGGCATCCCCTTGCTCTACCTCGGCGACGAGGTTGCGCAGCTGAACGACTACGACTATCGCGACGACCCGCACGAGTCGGGCGATTCCCGCTGGGTGCATCGCCCCCGACGGCCTGCGGAGCGCTATGCGCAGCGCACGGATGCCGCAACCCCCGCCGGGCGCGTCTTCGCACGACTGGTCGAACTCATCCGAGCGCGGCAGAGCACCCCCGAGTTCGCCGGAAACGAGCTGGTCGACTTCTCGACCGGCATCCCGTCCGTCCTCTCCTACCAACGGCCCGGCCCGGGGTCCTCCCACGTGCTCGTGCTCGCGAATGTCGGAGACCACTCGGTGCACATCGATGCGCTCACGCTGTCGGGGTTCTCCCCGGATGCACGCGATGTCGTGACGGGCGCTGCGGTCGATCTCACCGACGGTGTGGAACTCGCCGCCCATGGTTTCGTCTGGCTGCGCGTACTCGCGCACGGATCCTCGTGACGAGCTCGGCACTGCTGGCGCTCGCCGACACCGCCTTCATCCAACTGACGACCTTCCGGCGCTCGGGCGAGCCCGTGGCTACCCCCGTGTGGGTCGTACGCGACGGCGACCGACTCGCCGTGTTCACGCAGGCCGCGACCGGAAAGATCAAACGCCTCCGGCACACGGCACAGCTGACGATCGTTGCGTGCTCGCGCAGGGGCGTCGCGCATGAGGGGGCTGTGCCGCTCGAGGCCAGGGGCACGGTGTCGACCGACCCCGCGGACGTGGCACGCGTGATGACGCTGCTGTCGTCGAAGTACGGTCTTCAGTTCCGCATCTTCCGGCTGATCGAGGGCCTCACCTCACGCGGCACCGTTGCCATGCGCGCCGTCGTCATGATCACCGAGGTCGAAACGCCTCACTGACGTTCCGACGCCGACCGGCCTCGCGTTTTCGGCGTGGTGTGTAGCGCGATCGGCCTCTTCCTCGCGTGCGCTCTCACGATCTCACGGGAAGACGGATGCGGCGGCACCCGTGGTCCCGGCACCCGTGGTCGCATCACCTCGATGACCGCCGGGGCATTCCTCGACGGAAACGGAGTGTACTCCTCCTGCTGAACGGTGTGCAGGTGCTGGACCCGGATACCCCGCCTTGACAGGCTGGGTCCATGGCCCCCATTGCAATCGTCCTCATCCTCATCGGCATCGTTCTGCTCCTGCTCGGCGTCTTCGTCTCCGCGGTCAAGTTCCTGCTCTGGATCGGCGTGATCCTGCTCGTGATCGGCGTGATCGTCTGGCTGATGAAGTTCATCCGCCGCCAGGTCTGATCCCCTCGTGCACCGTCCGCAGAGATCCCCTCGGTGGCCTGGTGCTGGTGTTGACCCTCGGACTGCCGGGTGCTGAGCTGCATTCCGCGATCGACAGCGACGTGACGAAGATCCCGCGGGTCGCCCGCGCCGCGACGCCACGTGACCTTCGGCCCTACCGCGTGAACCGCAGGGGACGAGGCTGAGAACATGACAGAGAACATCAATGCTGCCCGCATCATCGTGGGCGTCGATGGATCCGAGCCTTCGCTGATGGCGTTGCGGCGCGGTGCTCAGATCGCCGCCGCACTAGGTGCGCCTGTGGAGGCGATCACCACCTGGGAGTACCCGCCGAATCTCGACGGGTATTACCCCACTGATTGGTCTCCGGAAGGTGACGCGGAGAAGATCCTCGCCGCCGCCGTCGCACAAGCCTTCGAAGGTTCCCCTCCCCCGGGATTCACACAGTCCGTCATCAAGGGTCCGACCGCTCGAGCGCTGATCGAGCAGAGCGCTCATGCATCGATGCTCGTCCTCGGCAGCCGCGGTCACGGCGGGTTCGTCGGTTTGCTGCTGGGGTCGGTCAGCGCCGCCTGCGCCGCCCACGCCCACTGCCCCGTGCTCATCATGCATGCCCCCGATCAGCACTGACACGGACTCCACGCGTAGCGGATGGCACCGGATCGCAACGGGACGGGCGGTCGAAAACAGAAGAGAGTGGCGGAAAACCGCCACTCTCTTCTGTTCACTGTCTCAACGCAGTGTGCGCCCGAAGGGACTCGAACCCCTAACCTTCTGATCCGTAGTCAGATGCTCTATCCATTGAGCTACGGGCGCAGATTTGCCTCGTCTTTCGACGCGCAAGCCAGCGTCCAGAATACCCCACGCCGGGCCCAGCCGCGAATCGAGGGCGGTTCCTACTCGGTCGACGTGTCTTCTTCGAGCTTGGCGAGGTGGCGCCTGTGGGCCGACAGCCGCGGGATGTCGACGAGCCGGAGCGACTGCATCCGGGCTTCGCGCATCTTCTCGTAGTCGGGCTCGAGGTCGGGGCGCGCCGCCTCGATGCGCAACGTGCGGTCGATGTTGAGAGCAACCTCAGCCCAGGCGGCATCACGTGCCGCCTCGACCAGCTGACGCAGCTCGGCCGGATCCTCGGCTCGCGCGCGCAACTCTCTCGCGACCCGCAGGGACTGTTTTCTGCGCCTGCGCAGGTTGCCGACATCGCGGCTGCGGTAGTCGTGCGTGCCGTCGGAGTCGCTGAACCGACCGCTCGCGACCTTGCGCTGACGCCGAGTGCGCTCGGCGTCAGCCTCGGCCTCGGTGGCCAGCGAAAGGAAGGTCTCTCGCGCATCGGGGACGAAGCGGTCGATGGCGAAGTCCTCTCCCCCGGCGAGAATGTCGACGAGAATCCGGTTCTTCAGCGAGAGACGGGTCGCCGCCGACGCGATGTACAGCCCCTCAGCAACCATGTCGGCGAGCTTCGCTCGCTTTCCGAGCGCACCGAACACACCCCTGCTGCCGGCCGAGACCGTCGCATCCCGCTGTTCTTCCTGCGCCACCGTGCTCCTTCACCACGAGCGTAGCGCCGAGACCTGAACGCCGAACTCGATTCGTATCGGCGCCTGACCGACGGCGAGGCATGGTGGCCGACAGCACCTCTGTATACCCTCGCTGCAACGCGAAGAGCCCGATCCGACGTGATGTCGGATCGGGCTCTTCGTGGATGTCGGAGCTCAGACGCCCTTTGTACGGAATCGCTGGACGATGCCGCACTCGAACGGGTCGCGAGCGGCGAGGCCCACCTCGTTCAGATACCGGATCACGATGCCGTAGGAGCGGAACAGCGTGGTCTCGACATAGGGGACGTCGACCGTCTTGCAGTAGTCGCGCACGATCTCGCGAGCCTGTGCGAGATGCGGACGCGGCATGCTCGGGAACAGGTGGTGCTCGATCTGGTAGTTGAGGCCGCCCATGAGCCACGTGGCCCACCAGCCGCCAGAGACGTTGCGGGAGGTGCGAACCTGCTTGGTGAAGAAGTCGAGCTTCGCGTCAGCGTCGATGATCGGCATGCCCTTGTGGTTCGGCGCGAACGCGGCACCCATGTAGATGCCGAAGACGGCGAGCTGCACGCCGATGAAGGCGAAAG
>JAHIOK010000283.1 GCA_018895315.1 Actinomycetota bacterium
AGAACTGTATAACGAAGAGGTAACGTCGGCTAGTGGTTTCGAGGTTCCGGTGGCGATTTCTGAGGCGCGTCATAGCTGCCGCCCAGCTTCGCCCGCGTCACGCCGAAGGCCTGCTCGGAGTCACTCGGAGTGTTCGTCCTTGTCCTTCGCTGCTCGCTGGGCCCGGTCCTCGTTGATCTCGAGGATGTCTTGCGTGAGGAGTGCCAGCCGCCGATCATCAGCGGGATGCCGATGAACACGAACGCTGCGATCGTGCACGGGCCGGCGGCGAATGCCGGTGGGAGAGGATGGAGGAGTGACGATCGCCGAGCAGCCCGCCTTCCCGACCGGCCCGCTCGACATCCGGCTCATCGCCGTCGACATGGACGGCACTCTTCTCGACGAGCGCGGTGAGGTGCCCGACAGTCTGTGGCCGCTGCTGGTCGAACTCGAGGAGCGGGGCATCTTCTTCGCTCCGGCGAGTGGTCGGCAGTACGCCACGCTGCGTCGCACGTTCGGCACCGCCGGTGACGACATGGTCTTCATCGCCGAGAACGGCACCTTCGTCGCCCAGCACGACCGCGAACTCAGCTCGGACATCCTTGATCCCGAGTTCGTCAGAGCGGTGGTATCGCGGCTGCGCGCGCTCGCGGCATCCGAGGACATCGGCGTCGTCGTGTGCGGAAAGGCCTCCGCATATATCGAGCGGACGGATGCTGCGTTCCGCGTAGAAGCCGAGCGCTACTACGCACAGCTCACCATGGTCGACGACATCCTGGCCCACGGTGACGCAGTGCTCAAGCTCGCGGTATACGCCTTGGGGAGCAGCGCCCCGGTGTCGGACGAACTCGACGATGTCCGCGCGACTCACCAAGTCGTCGTCTCGGGAGAGCACTGGGTCGATGTGATGAACCAGGGCATCGACAAGGGCGAAGCGCTGCAGCGGCTGCAGCGCGAGCTCGGGGTGGATCGGTCGCAGACGGTGGCCTTCGGCGATTACCTGAACGACCTCGAACTGCTGGATGCCGCGGACCTTTCGTTCGCAATGGCCAACGCGCATCCGGAAGTACTCGCCCGAGCGCGATTCCGTGCGCCGTCTCACGTCGATGAGGGTGTCATCACGACCATCCGCCGTCTTCTGGAGGGCAGGATGGAGGGATGACTGTGATTCCCGTAACGACCCTCAACGACGGCACGACGCTCCCCGAACTGGGCCTCGGCACCTATGGCCTGCGCGGCGCCGAAGGCGTCGAGGCGATCGTGAATGCGATCGGCTCCGGGTACCGGCTTCTCGATTCCGCGGTCAACTACGAGAACGAGCGCGAAGTCGGTGAGGCGGTGCGGCGCGCGGGTATCGACCGCGACGAGCTCCTCGTGACGACGAAGCTCCCCGGGCGGCACCACGGCTACGACGAGACGCTCGCGAGCGCGGCGGCCTCGCTCGAGACCCTGGGCCTGGAGCGCATCGATCTCTATCTGATCCACTGGCCCAACCCGAGCGTCGACCGCTACCTCGACAGCTGGCGCGCCATGATCGCCCTCCGCGACCGCGGCATGGTCCGTTCGATCGGCGTGTCCAATTTCACCGAGCAGATGCTCACCCGCCTCGCCGATGAGACCGGGGTCACTCCGGCGGTGAACCAGGTGGAGCTGCATCCCTATTTTCCGCAGACCGCGCTGCGCGCGTTCCATGCCGCGCACGGCATACGCACCGAGAGCTGGAGCCCCCTTGCGACGCGCGCCGAGCTGCTGGCCGAACCCGCGATTGGCGAGATCTCCGCACGTCGCGGAGTCACGCCCACGCAGGCGGTGTTGCGCTGGCACACACAGCTCGGTAGCACCCCGATTCCGAAGTCCGCCGATGCCGGCAGGCAGCGCGAGAACGCCGATGTCTTCGGGTTCGTCCTCACCGCCGATGAGATCGCGGACATCTCCGGGCTCGAGCGGGGACGACTGTGGAACGGTGACCCCGACACGCACGAAGAGATGTAGTCAGTGGGGGCCGTCGGCGGCGAGGTCGGCCGGTTCGGGCAGCGCTGAGCCGGGCGGGCTCGGCTCCACATCGGGTGTCGCGAGGGTTGCGAGCAGCACGCCGGCCAAGGCCACCGCGCCGCCGATCGCCTTGATCGGATCCAGCGATTCGCCGAGCAGCAGTGCGAACGCGTAGCCGAACGCAGGGATCGCCGCGGTCGCCACTCCAGAGACCGTGGCGGGCAGTCGCTCGGCGCCGTAGTTGAACAGCACCAGGGTGGGCGCGGTCACCGCGAGGGCGAGCACGAGGATCGCCACCAGCCCGCGAGGATCGCTGGGGACGGCGAGCGATCCGGTCACGGCCTCCCAGCCGAGCCAGGGGAGCAGCAGCACCGTGCCCCAGATTGCGGTCGCCGTCGCGAGGACGATGGCATCGGGGGCATCCGCCGCGCCGGCATTGCGCCGCAGCAGCACGGTGTAGATCGCGTACGAGGCGAGCGCGACCACGTTCAGCAGCACACCGAGGTCGAGCCGAAATCCGGATGACGCGACCAGGATGACCCCGACCGTCGCCAGCGCGAGGCCGAACATGGTGCGGGCCGTGAGGCGCTCGCGAATCATCAGCACCGCGGCGAGCGCCGTGAGCACCGGCAGGAGCGAGACAACGAGCGCCGCGGTTCCGGGGGTCGTGAACAGCAGGCCGATGTTGGCGAACGAGTAGTACAGGGTGACGCCGGTCAGACCCAGGAGGATCGTGCGTGGAGCGCGCAAGGTGCGAAGAAAACCCGGACGCCGCGCCGCGAGGGGCACGAGCACGACCAGGGCGATCGCGAATCGCGCGACCGAGAGCACTGCGACGGAGCCGGTCTGGAGAGCCCATCCGCTGAACACATAGGCGAACGACCACAGCACGACCGAGAGACCGATCGCGGCGAGCGGGAGCCAGCGGGTCGACACTGCCTCAGTGTAGAGCGGATGCCTCAGAGCACCGCGCCGTCATCGTCGGGATCGTCGAGTCCCACGTTGCGCCCGCGCCACGATTCGTAGGCGATCAGCCAGCCGATCGAGACCGCGGCGG
>JAHIOK010000284.1 GCA_018895315.1 Actinomycetota bacterium
AGGTCGAGCGCGGTCTCTCGATGGTCGACGGCGTCGTGCTGCTCGTGGATGCCTCGGAAGGACCTCTCCCGCAGACGCGATTCGTGCTGCGCAAGGCTCTCGAGGCCAAGCTTCCCGTCATCCTCTTGGTCAACAAGACCGACCGGCCCGACGCGCGTATCGCCGAGGTCGAGGAGGAGAGCCACGACCTGCTGCTGGGACTTGCCTCCGACATGGTCGACGATGTGCCCGACCTCGACGTCGACGCTCTGCTGGACGTCCCGGTCGTCTACGCGAGCGGTCGCGCGGGTGCGGCATCCCTCAACCGTCCCGAGAACGGTGCTCTGCCCGACAACGATGACCTCGAGCCGCTCTTCGGTGCGATCCTCGAGCATGTGCCGGCTCCGTCCTATGACGACGAGGCGCCCCTGCAGGCGTGGGTCACGAACCTCGACTCTTCGCCGTTCCTCGGGCGTCTCGCCCTGCTGCGTGTCTTCAACGGCACGCTGAAGAAGGGCCAGACTGTTGCCTGGGTCCGTGCCGACGGCACCACCAGCAGCGCACGCATCACCGAACTGCTGAAGACTCGCGCCCTCGAGCGCTACCCGGCTGATGATGCCGGCCCCGGTGACATCGTCGCGATCGCGGGATTCCCCGACATCACGATCGGTGAGACCATCGCCGACCCCGACGACGTGCGTCCGCTGCCGCAGATCCATGTCGACGACCCGGCCATCTCGATGACCATCGGCACGAACACCTCGCCGCTCGTCGGCAAGGTCAAGGGCCACAAGCTCACCGCTCGGATGGTCAAGGACCGTCTCGACCGCGAGCTCATCGGTAACGTCTCGCTGAAGGTCGTCGACATCGGCCGCCCCGACGCCTGGGAGGTGCAGGGCCGAGGCGAACTCGCTCTCGCGATCCTCGTCGAGAACATGCGTCGCGAAGGCTTCGAACTGACCGTGGGCAAGCCGCAGGTGGTCACCAAGAAAGTCGACGGCAAGACCCACGAGCCGTTCGAGCACCTCACGATCGACGCGCCGGAAGAGTACCTCGGCGCCATCACGCAGCTGCTGGCGACCCGCAAGGGCCGCATGGACAACATGACCAACCACGGCACGGGCTGGGTGCGCATGGAGTTCATCGTTCCCTCGCGCGGCCTGATCGGCTTCCGCACCGAGTTCCTGACGACGACGCGCGGCACCGGCATCGCCAACGCGATCTCCCACGGCTACGAGCCGTGGGCAGGACACATCGTGACGCGCCAGAACGGCTCGATCGTCGCGGACCGCACCGGCGTCGTCACCCCGTTTGCGATCATCGCCCTCCAGGAGCGCATGTCGTTCTTCGTGCAGCCCACGCAGGAGGTCTACGAAGGCATGGTCGTCGGCGAGAACTCACGCGCCGACGACATGGACGTGAACATCACCAAGGAGAAGAAGCTGACCAACATGCGTCAGTCGACCTCCGACACGTTCGAGTCGATGACGCCGCCGCGCCAGCTCTCCCTCGAGGAGAGCCTGGAGTTCGCCCGAGACGACGAATGCGTCGAGGTCACACCCGAGACTGTGCGTATCCGCAAGGTGAACCTGGACGCGACCGAGCGCGGTCGCGCTGCTTCGCGTCTCAAGCGCCAGGACGCCGGCGTCTGATTCCCGCCCCGGCGCGGCAGTCCCGGCGCCTCGCGGTGCCGTGCGCGCGTCGAGACGACACCGTGTGACCGAAACCACACCCGAATCCCGCATTCGGGTGTGGTTTCGCATATCCGGTGTGGTTTCGTGTACCGG
This sequence comes from Actinomycetota bacterium, assembly GCA_018895315.1. GTDB lineage: Bacteria > Actinomycetota > Actinomycetes > Actinomycetales > Microbacteriaceae > Microbacterium. Next base: position 1,767 of record JAHIOK010000284.1, read on the forward strand.
CGACTCGGGGGGAATCCAGAGACGCGAGGCATGAGGATGCGGCGTGAGGGCGTTCGCTAGGCTCGGGCGGGTGAGCACCTCATCCGACGCCGAGGACAGGCGCGCGGGCAGGCAGGGGCTGAGTGTCGCTCTCGCCACGAGCGCGTACGGTGTCTCGTTCGGAGCTCTGGCGACGGCATCCGGCCTGGACATCTGGCAGACCTGCGTGCTCAGCCTCGTGATGTTCACCGGGGGATCGCAGTTCGCCTTCATCGGAGTGATCGGCGCTGGCGGCCTTGCAGCCGCCCCGGCGGCGATCGCGTCGGCTTCGCTGCTCGGAGTGCGCAACATCGCCTACGGCATGCGGATGTCGCCCGTGATCGGCGACGGCTTCTGGCGGCGCGCCGCGGCCGCGCAGTTCACCATCGACGAATCCACCGCGGTCTCTCTTGCCCAGACGACGCTCCGGGCGCGCACGCGGGGGTTCTGGGTCACGGGCATCGCGATCTACATCGGGTGGAACATCACCACGTTCGCCGGCGCACTCCTCGGCGACGTGCTGGGAGATCCCAGACAGTACGGACTGGATGCTGCCGCCGCCGCCGCGTTCCTCGCTCTGCTGTGGCCGCGTCTGCGTCAACGGCAGGCGATCGTGGTCGGCGTGGCCGCAGCGGTGGTCGCGACGGTTCTCACGCCGGGACTCATCCCCGGAGTGCCGGTGCTGCTCGCAGCGTTCGTCGCGATCGTGGTCGGTTGGTTCAACTGGCTCGGCGCTGGGCCAGTGCCGCCTGTCGAGCCGGATGATGTGCCCGAACGCGAGGGACTGCCGTGAAGGGAAGGGTCGCATGACCCTGTGGAATGCGGTGCTGGTGGCATCCATCGTGTGCGTCGTGCTGAAGACTCTCGGATACCTCGTCCCGCCGCGCTTCGTCGAGGCACCGCGCCCCGCGCGTATCGCCGACCTGCTGACCGTGGCGCTGCTCGCAGCGCTCGTCGCTGTGCAGACCGTGGGTGCGGGCCAGGCCATCGTCGTCGACGCGCGGATTCCTGCCGTGCTCGTTGCTGCGGGACTCCTCGCGCTTCGTGCCCCCTTCCTGGTGGTGGTCGCCGCCGCTGCCGTGGTCGCAGCGCTGCTGCGCCTCTGGGGCTGGGCCGCCTGACCCGCCGCCGCGCTGCAGACCGTCGGCCCGCGCCGAGACCACACCGCGTTCGCGAATCCACATCGTGTTGCGGTATCCGGGTGTGGTCTCGCGCGGAGAGTGTGGTTTCAGCGAGGCGCGACGAGCGCGGCGACTCACACGGTGCACAGGGAATGCGCGCCTAGAATGACGCGGTGAGATTCTCCTGGACCCGACTCGGTGCGTGGGTTGTCGCTCTGGTCGTCGGCGCGGTGTACGGCGTCGCCTGCACGATCGCTCAGTCCTCCGCAGTGGGATGGTTCCCACTCGGTCTCGTGCTGGCGATCGTCGGCACGGCGGCGCTCCTTGCGGCCTTGCGCCTGCTCACCAGCGATCGCTGGACTGCTCTGGCGTGCGGACTGGGCGTGATGATCGCGACTCAGGTCTTCTCTGGAAAGGGTCCTGGGGGCTCTGTCGTGGTGCCGAGTGCGGCGGAGGGGCAGATCAACTCCGGACTGATCTGGGTGATCGCGGTACCGATTCTCGTCGCCATCGTGGTGGCGTGGCCAGACCTGTCGCGGATCCGTCGCCCGACCCAGGAGAACTAGACTGATCCTGTGACGTATGTGATTGCTCTGCCATGCGTCGATGTGAAGGATCGTGCCTGCATCGACGAGTGCCCCGTGGACTGCATCTACGAGGGCGACCGTTCGCTGTATATCCACCCGGACGAGTGCGTGGACTGCGGCGCATGCGAGCCGGTGTGTCCCGTCGAGGCGATCTACTACGAAGACGACCTGCCCGACGAGTGGCAGGACTACTACAAAGCCAACGTGGAGTTCTTCGACGACCTCGGTTCGCCCGGAGGAGCTGCGAAGGTCGGGGTCATCCACAAGGATCACCCCGTGATCTCGGTGCTGCCGCCGCAGGCTCCGTGATCTTCGCCGATCGCGGGGAGCACTGACGTGGGTGTCGCCGACCTCGCCGACTATCCCTGGGATGCCGTCGCCCCGTATGCGGTGCGAGCGCGCGCCCACCCGGACGGCATCGTCGATCTCTCCATAGGATCTCCGGTGGACCCCACCCCGCCCTTGGTCGCGGCGGCCCTGGCGGCTGCGACCGATGCTCACAGCTACCCGCAGACGGTGGGAACCCCGGCACTGCGCGAGTCGGTCGTCGCGTGGTTCGCGCGCCGCCGCGGCGTGCACTCGCTGACGCCCGAGAACATCCTCCCGACGATCGGCTCGAAAGAACTCGTCGCCCTCCTCCCGCTGCTCCTGGGGCTCGGGGCCGGAGACACCGTCGTGCACCCGCGCGCGGCCTACCCGACGTACGAGGTCGGTG
>JAHIOK010000285.1 GCA_018895315.1 Actinomycetota bacterium
CACCAAGGGCGCCGGCCAGTACCGCGCCGTCGGTCGTGCGGTCGCGCTCGCCGCCACGAAAGAGATCGCGACGGCCGCGCGCGCCGCGATCGGCAAGCTCAGCGATGCCCAGGCGCTCGCCGAGCTGCAGACCCTCGGCCAGCTGCTGCGGGCGCGTGATGACGGCGCCGACGGCACCCCCACGGTCATCGTGATCTCCTCGATCGCCGGTGGTTCGGGGGCAGGGCAGTTCCTCGACATCATCGAGACGGTCAAATCCACCGCGAAGCAGAGCCCGTGGTCGAACCAGTTCTTCAGCATCCTGTACGCACCCGATGTGTTCGACCAGCTCAACGTGACCGCAGGGATGGCGGGCAACGCGCTGGCCGCGATCGCCGAGACGATGAACGGCTTCTGGACCGATTCGCCCTCCGAATCGACCCTCGAACTCCTGAAGAATCAGGGCATCGCTCCGTCATACGGCGGCGCGATGGACCGCGTCGGTGCGGCGTACCCGTTCATCGTGGGCCGTAGCAACAGCAAGGTCACCTTCGATGACCAGAGCGCCGTGTACAACGCGGTCTCGACCGCCCTCACCGCGTGGATCACCGACGAGCGCGTGCAGGACGACATCACCGCCTACGCGTCGGGAAACTGGCAGGCGCGCGTCGGCGCCAACGTGCTGCCCGACGAATCCGGGCTGATGAGTCCGGTGCATCACTCGCCCGCCTTCTCGGCGATGGGCTTCGGTCGCGTCACCCTGGGGCGCGAGAAGTTCCTGGAGTATTCGGCCGAGCGCTTCGCCCGTTCGGCCGTCGACCGGATGCTGCACGCCCACGCCGAGGAAGACCCGCAGTTCGCCCGCATGACCGAGCGCGAATGGATCGAGGTAGGTGCCGACGGTGCGTACCGACGGTTCGTCGACGACCTGCGGTTGAACGAGGAGACCGAGGATCACAACCAGGTGATCGACGCACTCGCCCCGGGGGAGACCCTCCGCCAGCTCAAGGCCGAACTCGAGTTCGCCGTGTCGCAGCGCCTCAGCGACCCCGGCCAGCTGGACAAGTCGGGCGGGCTCGATCTGACCACGTGGTCTGACCGCCTCATGAACGAGTACTCCACGCGGGCACCCGAACTGCTGCTGCGCGACCGCCGCGACCGCCAGCGCCTCCTCGACGAGTGGATCGACCAGGAGCCGTCGCACATCCTGCATACGGTCGCGCGGTACTCGGCCGACGTGGGCCTGCCCGCGACCGTATCGATGCTCGCCCGTCTCGACCGCAGTCTCAAGGGTGCATCCGACCAGCTCGAGGTCGAAGCGCAAACCCGCGACGGCTGGGTGCTCGGGTTGCGCTCGCTGGTGATCGCCGAACTGCAGGCCGCCCCCAACCAGCACTCGATCCGCCCCGACCAGGATGTCGTCGCCCACGCGATCGAACGACTCAGCCAGGCTCTCGGCTGGGCGAGCGAGGCGCGGGTGCGCCAGACCGCCAGCGCACTGCTGGCCGAACTGCGCGATACCTTCATCGCGCTGCTGCGCCGCGATCTGGAGGGCTCGCTCGAAGCGATGCGCCAGCGCGTCAGCACCCGCAAGACGATCGACAACCGCGACAACGAGTACGAATTCTGGCCGACCCGCACCGACCGCACCGTGCCCCGCAAATACGCGCCGGCCCCGAACGAGCGCCTCCTCGTCGACCACGGCGAGTATCCGTCCGAGTTCGAGCGGCTCGTGCGCGCGAGCATCGAGGGGGCGAGCGTGAAGTACCAGGACGCGATCCTCACGGTGGTCGCCGATCTCATCGTCGGCACGGCCCCCGGTGCGGTCGTCGAAGGCGACGCGAACTCCTGGTCGCTGGTGTCGAATCCGCGCAGTTGGAAGCCCTCGGTCTCCGCGGACCCCGGGGCTTCCTACAGCCCGAAGGCGCCCGCCTTCTCGATGGCGACCGACCCCGAGGTGTACCTCGAGCGGGCACGCACATGGATGCGCCGCGAGGGCACCCCGTTCCACGCGTACATCACGCAG
>JAHIOK010000286.1 GCA_018895315.1 Actinomycetota bacterium
GGGTTACACTTGAGATCTAGTCCTTCAACTGAGGAGATCATCATGGGCGCATTCGGATGGCCGCACTTGCTCATCATCCTCGCCGTCGTTCTGCTCTTGTTCGGTGCTGCGAAGCTGCCGGCGCTGGCGAAGAGCGTGGGTCAGTCGGCCCGTGTCTTCAAAGGTGAGATGAAGGCTATGAAGGAAGACGACAAGCCTGCGGCGGCGTCGGATCTGACATCGGGCACGGCGCAGTCAGCGGCGGAGGCCCCTGTTACGCCGAGCAGCACGGCCGATCCCAAGCCGTAGGCGGTCGTGGTCACCACCGATACGGCGGATAGTGCCTCGGGAGATCGGCCTTCGCGCGACAGGCGGATGTCGCTCGGAGCACACTTAATCGAACTGCGTAAGCGGTTGATCATCATCGCTATCGGTGTGGTGATCGGCATGGTGATCGGCTTCGTGCTCAGCGGTCCGATCATTGATCTCTTGATCCTTCCTATCAATGAGATTGCAGCCCGTACGCACAAAGCTGTGCTGAACGTCGACACCACGACCGGCGGCTTCGATATGCGGATCCGCATCGCGTTCGTGGTCGGGATCTTCCTTTCGTCTCCGGTGTGGCTTTCCCAGATCTGGCTGTTCATCATGCCGGGGCTGACGCGCAAAGAGATCCGGTACGCCGTGGGCTTCATCGGCGCTGCGATTCCGCTGTTCTTCGCGGGACTCACAGTGGGGTGGCTTCTGGCGCCCCATGTGATCGAACTGCTGTCCTCCTTCGTGCCTGACAACGCAGCTCAGTACTTCCAGTACAGCTACTACATGGACTTCATCCTGAAGTTACTGCTGGTCATCGGCGTCGCCTTCGTGCTGCCGGTCTTCCTCGTCCTGCTCAACGTCGCGGGTGTGATCAGCGGAATGGCCATTCTCCGTGGTTGGCGGGTCGCCATCCTGGTCATCACGGTGTTCGCTGCCGCTGCGACCCCTGCCGCAGACATCACCTCCATGCTGATCCTCGCCGGCATGCTCGTGGTGCTCTACTTTGCCGCCGCTGGGGTCTCCCTCCTTTTTGATCGACAGCGGGCGAAGCGCGCGGCGACGGTTCTCCCGCCCGGGGCTACCGCGTGAGTGTTTCGAGTCCGGCGGATCGGTTCGCCGCCGCTCGCGAAAACCAGGCGCATCCGATCACAGCCGACTTCGCGGCATCCCAGCGGTTCGATCTCGACCCGTTCCAGATCGCCGGATGCCACGCGCTCGAAGATGACCGCAGCGTGCTGGTGGCAGCGCCCACCGGCGCCGGCAAGACGATCGTCGGTGAGTTCGCCATCCATCTGGCGATGCGCGAGCCCGACACGAAGGCGTTCTACACCACTCCGATCAAGGCGCTGTCGAACCAGAAGTTCCGCGAACTGCAAGATGTCTACGGCGCAGATCAGGTCGGTCTTCTCACGGGCGACACCAACATCAACGGCAACGCACGCATCGTGGTGATGACCACCGAGGTGCTGCGCAACATGATCTATGCGCAGTCGGCCGCGCTCCGCGGGCTCAAGTACGTCGTGATGGACGAAGTGCACTATCTCGCCGATCGCTTCCGCGGTGCCGTGTGGGAAGAGATCATCATCCACCTGCCGCGCGGGGTGCGGTTGATCTCGCTCTCGGCCACGGTCTCCAACGCCGAAGAATTCGGCGACTGGCTCGATACGGTGCGCGGCGACACCGAGGTGATCGTGTCGGAGATCCGTCCGGTGCCTCTGGAGCAGCACGTACTCGTACGCGGCGATCTCCTTCCGCTCTTCGATGATCGCGCAGGCATAGCGACCGCGCAGGTCAATCAAGAACTCATGCGCATCCGGTCGGTCAAGGGACCGACGTACGAGAACAACAGGCGTGCGCAGCGTGAGAGCAGTGCCCGCAACGCCGGCGGTGGCTACGAAGCGTCCCGCCGCCCCCACAAGGGTGGGCAGCGGCCGGTGCGCTCGGCGAACACGCAGCGCATGGAACGGATCGACCGGCCTGATGTCGTGCGGTTGTTGGAGCGTGCGAACCTCCTGCCCGCGATCTTCTTCATCTTCAGTCGCGTCGGCTGCGACGCGGCCGTCCAGCAGGTGCGTCGCTCGGGAATCCGGTTGACGACGCAGGAGGAGCGCGCCGAGATTCGCGCGATCGTCGAGGATCGCACCCGCGCACTCCAGGAAGAAGACCTCGCGGTGCTCGGGTACTTCGAGTGGAAGGACAACCTCGAACGCGGCGTCGCCTCGCACCACGCGGGGCTGCTGCCGGCCTTCAAGGAAGTCGTCGAAGAACTCTTCCAGCGCAAGCTCGTCAAGGCCGTGTTCGCGACCGAGACGCTCGCGCTCGGCATCAACATGCCCGCCCGCACCGTCGTGCTGGAGAAGCTCGAGAAGTTCAACGGCGAGGCGCGGGTCGCGATCACGTCGGGGGAGTACACGCAGCTCACCGGCCGCGCCGGGCGCCGGGGTATCGACGTCGAGGGCCACGCGGTCATTCAGTGGACCGAGGCGCTCGACCCGCAGCAGGTCGCTGCGCTGGCGTCGCGCCGCACCTACCCTCTCAACTCCAGCTTCCGCCCGACGTACAACATGGCGGTCAACCTCATCGACCGCTTCGGCCGGGCGCGCGCCCGCGAAATACTCGAATCGTCGTTCGCGCAGTTCCAGGCCGACCGCTCGGTGGTGGGGTTGGCCCGGCAGGTGCGCGACGAAGAAGCTTCGCTCGCGGGGTACGCGTCGTCGATGGTCTGCGACCGTGGTGACTTCGCCGAGTACTCCGGCATCCGCCGCGATCTGAGCGACCTCGAGCGACTCAATCGACGAGATGCCACGGCATCCCGCGCCACCCGCGATGTGCGGCAGCGGGAGCTCGCCTCGCTGCGCAAGGCGATGCAGCGGCATCCATGCCATCAGTGCCCCGAACGCGAGCAGCACGCCCGCTGGGCCGAACGCTACTGGAAGCTCAAGCGCTCGATCGACAAGACCCGTCAGCAGATCCAGACGCGCACCGGCACCGTCGCGCGCGTGTTCGACCGTGTCGTCGACGTGCTGACCGCACTGGAATACGTGCAGGTCGATGAGTCCGGTGACACCAGCCTGACGACATCCGGCCGCACCATGCTGCGCATCTACGGCGATCGCGACCTGCTCGTGGCCGAATCGCTGCGACTCGGCATCTGGAACCAGCTCGACGCATCGTCACTCGCGGCCCTCGCGTGCTGCCTCGTGTACGAGCCGCGCCGCGACGACGCGGGGCCGGGGGAGCGCGGGCTGCCGCGCGGACCGTTCCGCGTGGCGCTCACCGCGACCGAGAACCTCTGGCAGCAGCTCGACGATCTCGAGCACGATCATCGGCTGCCGGGCACAGAAGCCGTGTCGGCCGGCCTCGCGCAGGCGATGTACTCGTGGGCGCGCGGAATGCCGCTCGAGCGGGTGCTGCAGGAGGCCGACATGGCGGCGGGAGACTTCGTGCGCTGGACCAAGCAGACGATCGACCTGCTCGATCAGCTGTCGATGGTGGCGTCCTCGCCGCTCGCATCCACGGCACGGAAGGCGCTTGACGCCGTCCGGCGCGGAATCGTCGCGTACAGCTCGGTCTGATGCCCGCTTAGGGTTGAGGGGTGTCCGAATCAC
>JAHIOK010000287.1 GCA_018895315.1 Actinomycetota bacterium
CAAGGCGATCCGTTTCATCAACACGGGTGCGCGGTTCATCGTGACGAATCCGGATGCCACGGGCCCGACGCCCTCCGGAGTCGTTCCCGCCACAGGAGCCTTCGCCGCCCTGATCACCAAGGCGACCGGCAAGGACCCCTACGTCGTGGGCAAGCCGAACCCGATGATGTTCCGGTCGGCGCTGAACCGGATCGGCGCGCACTCCGAGACCACCGGCATGATCGGCGACCGGATGGACACCGACATCGTCGCCGGCATCGAAGCGGGGCTGCACACGGTGCTCGTGCGCACTGGCATCAGCGATGACGCCGAGATCGCCCGCTACCCGTTCCGCCCCGATGAGATCCTCGACTCCGTCGCCGACCTGCTGTCCGAGGAGCCGGTGGAATCCGAGATGCCCGAAGGCGTCTGAATGAGTACCCCCGGGGGTGCGCTGGATCGCGGCGAGAGGGTCGTCGCCCCGGATGCCGCGTCCTGGCGGGCGTGGCTCGAGTCCCACCACGCCGAGGCGACGGGAGTCTGGCTCGTGCGCGGGCGCCCCGGCTACACGCACCTCCACATCGCCTACGAAGAGGCGATCCTGCAGGCGCTGTGCTTCGGCTGGATCGACGGCCCGGTTCGCACGTTCGATGAGAAAACCGGTGGGCTCTGGTTCGCTCCGCGTCGGCCGTCGAGCGGGTGGGCCGCCACCAACAAGGCGCGGATCGCGAAGCTCGAAGTCGACGGGATGCTGGCACCCGCCGGCATCCGGGCTCTCGAGATCGCGAAGGCCAACGGCGCGTGGGAGGTGCTCGACGGCCCCGAAGCCCTGATCGAGCCGCCCGAGCTGACCGCCGCACTGGATGCCGCGCCCGCCGCCCGCACCGGCTGGAACGCGTTTCCGCCGTCAGCGCGCAAGATGGGGCTCACCGCGATCGCAATGGCGAAGCGGCCCGAGACGCGGGCGTCGCGGATCGCGAAGATCGTGGCGGATGCCGCGGAAGGCCGTCGCCCATGAACGACCAGGCCCTGCTCTACGGTGTGTCGATCATCGTCCTCGTCGGCACGCTCATCCTGTTCGTGACCCAATACGTCCGCACGTACGGCAAGAAGAAGCGCGACGACGACGACACGGAGTCTTGAGGTTCTGCGCCAAACCTGCGCCCCCCGGGCGTCACTGGTCGATCTGGCGCAGAAACTCTGCGCTGCTCTGCGACAACCGAGGCGCGACGAGTCACGCGGAGCGGAAGACCTCGACGCCTTCGGGGCGCGGCCGTGACGCGAGAACGAGGGCCAGGATGCCGAGGCCCAGGGTTCCGGCCAGGGACGACAACGTGCCGAGCAGGCTGAGCAGGCCCGCCGTGCTCTGCACATCCACGGTGCCCGCGGTCGCGAGCATCGCCTGCGGAATGGCCCACATCACAGCCTGAGCCCCCAGCACCCAGAGCGGCGCCCACCGCCACGGCGACGGGACGGTACCGGCGCGCGCGATCTGCACCGCCGCGACCAGCGCGGAGCCGACCGAGACGATGAGCGCGACGTAGCTGTAGGTCGTCACAGCTGTGAAGTCCTGAGTCTCCTGCGTGATGCCGGCCGATATCGCCTGCATGATCACCACGTTCACGAGCGGCCAGACCGCGACGACGACCATCGCGGTCACCCCGAGCGGCTTCCGAGCCACGACACTCGCCTCCCGGGTGAGCCCGACGGCGAAGAGCAGCACGGATGCCGCGTATACGACGTCGCCGGCGATCGAGAGCCACTGCGCACCGGGGATGAAGTGCGCAGAGCTCTGCAGCATCGCCAGCACTCCGCAGACGATGAGTCCGATGCCCCCGAGCATCCACGTATTCCTGCGTCCTCGCATGCGGTCAGCCTAGCGAGGCACCTGCTCCCGTCGCGGATCGGCGCTGCGAGGCGCCGGAGCGCCGATTCGTGGCGGGGGACAGTCGTGCCTTTCGCGTCAGCCGGCGGCCTTCGTCACGAGCGCCCGCAGCTGTGCGTCGACGGCGTCGTTCACCTCGATCACGGCGTACGACACCGGCCAGATCACTCCGTCATCGAGGAGCGCGTCTTCGCTGAACGAGACCGTGCCGTAGCGCGTGCCAAACTTCGACGCGGGCTGGAAGAACACGACGACCTTGCCGTCGCGGGCATAGGAGGGGAATCCGTACCAGGTCTTGTGGTCGAGCTGCGGCGCCACGTCCGACACGATCTCGTGCAGGCGCTGAGCGACGAGGTGGTCGGTGCCCTCCAGGGCTGCGATCGCGTCGACGCACGCCTCCGCCTCGCGTCGCTTCTTCGCCGCTCCCGTGCCGCCCTTGCTCTGCGCGCGCAGTTCGGCAGCGCGCTCCTTCATCGCGGCCCGCTCCGCCGCAGTGAACCCGGTCTCTTCGCTTGCCATCAGTTGCGCTCCCCGGTCAGTTGTTGAATGCGGATGAGATTACCCGCAGGATCCCGGACCGCGGCATCCCGAATGCCGTAGTCCTGCATGATCGGCTCCTGCACGACGTCACCGCCAGAAGCCTCGATCGCCGCGAACACGCCGTCGAGATCATGCGTGGCGAGGTTCACCCCGAAGTAAGCGCCATTCGCGATGAGCCCGAGCAGGGTGTCGCGCTCCTCGTCGGTGATGCCGTTGCCCGCGAGCACCGGATGCAGCACGATCGCGGTGTCTGGTTGATCGGCCGGCCCCACGGTGATCCACCGCATGTCGCCGTAGCCGACATCGAGACGCACCTCGAATCCGAGGACATCCCGATAGAACGCGAGGGATGCCTCCGCATCGACGTGCGGGAGAAAGCTGGAATGAATCGTGATGTCCATGCCGCTCACGTTACGGACGCGGGGGCGAGAGCGCTTCTCGATTTCTGATCGGTCTGGTGACCTGGCGAGCGATGCACGCGGGCATTCCGGGATGAAACGGCGCCCCCCGCTCGCGGTAGACCGTCGGCGGCACCCCCACCAGCTCGGTGAAACGCGTGCTGAAGGTGCCGAGCGACTGGCACCCCACGGCGAAGCACACCTCGGTCACGGTCAGGTCGCCTCGGCGCAGCAACGCCATCGCACGCTCGATCCGTCGCGTCATCAGGTAGGAGTAAGGCGGCTCGCCGTATGCAAGCGAGAACTGCCGGCTCAGATGGCCGGTGGACAGATGCACGTCGCGTGCGAGCGAGGGCACATCGAGCGGCAGCGCGTACTCGCGGTCGATCCGATCACGCACGCGGCGCAGCAGGACCAGGGTCTGCAGATCTGGTCGCTCCGCCATCGCCGTGATCCCGCTACTGCGGGGCGAGGCCCAGGTCGTCGAGGTCGATCGCGGCGAGCCACTGCAGGCCCGCTGCCTCGACCGCGGCCTGCGCCCCGGTCTTGCGATCAACGATCACCGCGACGGCGATGGGCTCCGCGCCTTCGCGGCGGAGCGCTTCGACGGCTTTGAGGGCCGACTGCCCCGTGGTGGAGGTGTCTTCGACGACGATGACACGCTTGCCCGCGACATC
>JAHIOK010000288.1 GCA_018895315.1 Actinomycetota bacterium
AAGCCGAACGTGGGGGGTGCATTGTGGTCGAAGTCGCCGCCGAGAAGCACCGGCACCGACAGCGCCTGGTCGACGATGTGCTCGCGCTCCGCGAGCACGGGGCCCTCGAACCTGGCTACGTCTTCGACTTTGGCGCCCAACAGGGCGGCGACTTCACCGGCGGACATTCCCGCACGGATGTGCGCCTGGATGTCGCGAGGGCTGGGGCGCGGACCCTTGGCGTCCGTGTCACGGTCGCGCTTGGCGCGCCGCAATTCGGCACGCAAGACGTCGTCCAGGGCGAGCGCGAATCGCTCGCCGGATTCGGTGGCGACGACGAGGTTTTCGTCCTCGGTTCCGACGACTCTGAGCTGTTCCATACGAAACGCCCCTCCGATCTACGGGTGTGGGCCTATGCTGACACGGCACCGCGCTGGCGCCGGGAATATCCGGGGCGCGCCGCGAGTTTGATCGCTGCGACCGGAGGCGAGAGAGAATCCTTGCTCGACGCATTTGCGAAAACGCGTCCGGTCATGCAAACTATCGCCGCCCACACGGGCAGACGCACCATTAGCACTCGGAAGTTGAGACGTTCAGGCATGGCCACGGATTACGACGCCCCCCGCAAGACCGAAGACGACAGCGAGTCGATCGAGGCTCTCAAGGAGCGGGTGCCCGACAAGCTCTCCGGCTCCGTCGACGTCGAAGACGCGGACAACCCCGCCGGATTCGAACTGCCCGGAGCAGACCTCTCCGACCTCGAGCTCGATGTCGTCGTGTTGCCCGCTCAGGAAGACGAATTCACCTGCGTGAACTGCTTCCTGGTCAAGCACCGCTCGCAGCTCGACCATGAAGACGGTGCCGGGCCTATCTGCGTGGAGTGCGCGGCCTGATCTGCGCGTCGCGGATGGCCGCCGCCAGTCGGTCGGGCGTCCGCGACGACAGCACCCACAGCGGTGTCGGATCATCCGGGTCGACGACGGGCACGGTGACCACGCCGTCGATTCCTCCACGGACGACATGCCAGTCGCGTGGGTCGAGGAGCGGTCCTCGTGCCTGGCGGGCATCCTCCCCGATGTGGATATCCGGTTCTCCCAGCAACGCGACGTCGATGCGCGCGCGACCGGCGAGCAACTCGCCGTCGCGAACCAGCAGGATCGGTGAACCGGCGATCAACAGCCAGGCGACGCCGATACCGACGACGACTCCGGCGATGAGCGAGATGGTCGTGTCGATCGGCACGAATACCAGGGCTGCCATCGGCGCACAGACGGCCGTGCCGACGAGCACCCACAGCGATGGGCCGAGTCTTTCGCGATACGTGAGCGCGGATCCGCGGGACGTATTGCTCATTGTGTTCTGCATTACCCTCGTTGAGTGACCGAAACCGTGGACCTCCAGATTATCGCTCCCGCGCTTCCGGTGTACGCCCACCCCGGCGACGCCGGCGCGGATCTGGTCGCCGCAGAGTCGTTGCGTCTGGAACCCGGCGCCCGCGCGCTGGTCGCGACCGGTGTGCGAATCGCTCTCCCCGAGGGCTATGTCGCCTTCGTGGTTCCGCGCAGTGGACTGGCCGTCAAGCACGGCATTTCGATCGTCAACTCCCCGGGCACCGTGGATGCGGGCTACCGTGGCGAGATCAAGGTCGCGCTGTGGAACACCGATCAGCACGAAGCCTTCGATGTCGCCGTCGGCGATCGCATCGCGCAGTTGATCATCATGCCGGTCTCGCGTGCCCGGTTCCTTCCGGTGGACGAGCTTCCCGAAAGCCGTCGTGGAGAAGGCGGGTTCGGTTCGACCGGTCACCAGAGCGAGAGAGGGATCACGTCATGACGGATGCCACAGGATCAGACGTTGCGGGCAAGAGTGCTCCCGAAGACCGGGGAACGGTCGGTCCGTTCGACGACTCGGAAGCGAACCCGGTCCGCCCCTACATCGACCTCGGCGGCATCAAGGTGCTTCCGCGTGAGGGGCTGAACCTCAGACTCGAGGTGGAGGAGCAGACCAAGCGCATCGTCGCGGTGGGCTTGGACTACGCCGATTCGACCCTTCAGGTGCAGCCGTTCGCGGCTCCGCGCACTGCGGGGCTCTGGGACGAGACCCGCGACCAGATCCGCGCACAGGTGCGCCAGCAGGGTGGTCGTGTGGAGGAGAGAGAAGGCCCGCTCGGTCCTGAGCTCCTCGCCGAGGTTCCCGTCGCCGCCGGCCCCGACGCCGTCGCCGGCAAGCGTCTCGCCCGCTTCGTGGGCGTCGACGGACCCCGCTGGTTCCTCCGAGGAGTGATCGGCGGGGCCGCCACGAGTGATGTGGATGCTGCGGCCAAGGTCGAAGACCTGTTCCGATCACTCGTCGTGGTGCGGGGCGGATCGCCCATGCCACCGCGCGACCTGATCCCGCTGCGGATGCCGGCGACCCCGGGCGTGGCGTGAGCGACGACTCCCGACCCGACCCGACAGACCCGCTGCAGCCTCCGGTTCCTGCCAGTGCTTCTGAGCTGATCGCTTCCGCCCTGGGAGGCGCTGCTCGGCGAGCAGGGCTCGATCCGGCCGAGGGTAAGACCACCGGCCACGTCGTGTGGCGCGCCATGGGCGGATGGCGCGGAGTGCTCGAGTCCGTCATCCCCGGCCTGATCTTCATCGTGGTCTACACCCTGACCCTCGACACCGCAACGAACACGGCCGATCTCTGGCTCGCGCTCGGTCTCTCCGTCGGTCTTGCTGCCGTCTTCACTGTCATCCGCCTGGTGCAACGCCAGCCGGTCACCGCCGCGCTGGGGGGACTCATCGCCACCGCGGCCGCGGCCGCTCTCGCCCTGTTCACGAATTCGGGGGCGAACAACTTCCTGCCCGGCTTCATCACGAACGGTGCGTATGGGGCCGCTTTTCTGATCTCGGCGCTGATCGGCTGGCCGCTGATCGGCCTCGCGGTCGGATTCTTGATGAACGAGGGCACTGCCTGGCGTGCCGATAAGCGCAAACGTCGCGTGTTCTTCTGGCTGTCGATCGCCTGGGCGGGCCTGTTCGTCGCGCGACTCGCGGTGCAGCTGCCCTTCTACTTTGCGAACGACATCGCGGCACTCGGCACCTTCAAGCTGATCATGGGTCTGCCCTTGTTCGCGCCGCTCATCGCGGTCACCTGGCTCGCCGTGCGGGCGATGTATCCGCCCGCCGCACCCGCCGCGCGGTGATATAACTATCTTGATATCAAGATAGTTTTTCACCCTCCTCAGGGTTAGGTAACCCTTCCTAGCCTCTGCTCCACAGGGAGGGGAAGATGGGGGATGCGCGGGCCTTTCGCCCGCATCCGCCGCCGACGAAGGAGACGCCTCGTGTCCACGGTTGACAGCTTCGGTGCGAAGAGCACCCTGACGGTCGGCAGCACCGACTACGAGATCTTCCGCATCGACACGGTGCCCGGTTACGAGAAGCTCCCGTTCAGCCTCAAGGTGCTGCTCGAGAACCTCCTGCGCACCGAAGACGGTGCGAACGTGACGAAGTCTCAGATCGAGGCGCTCGGGTCGTGGGATGCCGCCGCTGAGCCCGACACCGAGATCCAGTTCACTCCCGCGCGCGTGGTCATGCAGGACTTCACCGGAGTGCCCTGCATCGTCGACCTCGCCACGATGCGCGAAGCCGTCGCCGCCCTGGGTGGCGACGCGAAGAAGATCAATCCGCTCTCGCCCGCTGAGATGGTCATCGACCACTCGGTCATCGCCGACCTGTTCGGCAGCGAGAACGCCCTCGAGCGCAACGTCGAGATCGAGTACGAGCGCAACGGTGAGCGCTACCAGTTCCTCCGCTGGGGCCAGACGGCGTTCGACGACTTCAAGGTCGTGCCGCCCGGAACCGGCATCGTGCACCAGGTCAACATGGAATACCTGGCGCGCGGCGTGATGGAGAAAGACGGCGTGGCCTACCCGGATACGCTGGTCGGCACCGACAGCCACACCACGATGATCAACGGCCTCGGCATCGTCGCCTGGGGCGTCGGCGGCATCGAGGCCGAAGCCGCGATGCTCGGCCAGCCGGTGTATTTCCTCACCCCCGATGTCGTCGGCGTGAACCTGACCGGCGCGGCCAAGCCTGGCGTCACCGCCACCGACATCGTGCTGACCATCACCGAAATGCTGCGCAAGGCAAAAGTCGTCGGCAAGTTCGTCGAGTTCTTCGGCGCCGGTGTGGCGGCGATGTCGGTCACCGA
>JAHIOK010000289.1 GCA_018895315.1 Actinomycetota bacterium
CATCGCCATCCTCGGCCCCACCGCCACCGTCCTCGCCTACGACCTCCACCGCGCCGGCTACCGAGCACTCGACCTCGGCCACATCGCCAAGTCCTACGACTGGTGGCTCCGCGGCCGCACGACCGACGGCAAAGCGGCCAACGACGCATTCTTCGCCGCCGACTGACGGCGAAGATCGCCACCCATAGACTGGGCAAGCCGGGAGGACAAGCGAATCCGACCATAGGGGGGGCTCCATGAGTGGCGATCAGCTGGGCGTCGTGGTGGTGGGCGCAGGGTACTGGGGCCCCAACCTCGTGCGGAATTTCAATCTCAGCGACGAATGGCATGTCGCGGCGGTGTGCGATCTCGACCTGAGCAAGGCCGAGCGACTCGCCTCGACCACGCGCACCGCAGTCGCCGTCACGTCCATCGATGAGGCTCTCGCCCTCGACGGAGTCGACGCCGTCGCGATCGCGACACCGGCGCGCACTCACGAACCGATCGCCCTCGCGGCCATCGCCGCGGGCAAGCACGTGCTGACCGAGAAGCCTCTCTCCCACAGCGTCGCCAGCGGGCAGCTCATGGTCGATGCCGCGGCCGAGGCCGACCTGATCCTCATGGCCGACCACACGTTCTGCTACACCCCCGCCGTGCTCAAGATCGCTGAGCTCGTGGCCGCCGGAGAACTGGGTGACATCACGTTCATCGACTCCGTCCGCATCAACCACGGCCTCGTGCAGCCCGATGTCGACGTGTTCTGGGATCTTGCCCCCCACGATCTGTCGATCCTCGACTTCATCCTCCCCGGAGGTCTGCGCCCCGAGAAGGTCGCCGCCCACGGCGGCGACCCGCTGCAGCTCGGCAAGGCGTGCGTCGGATATCTCGTCATGCCCCTCGCGGATGGCGCCATCGCTCACGTGCACGTCAACTGGTTGAGCCCCACCAAAATCCGCCAGCTCGTCGTCGGCGGCTCGCGGCGCACCTTGGTGTGGGATGACCTCAACCCGACCCAGCGAGTGAGCGTGTACGACCGTGGCATCGACTTCATCACCGTCACCGAGGACTCCGAACGGGCGGCCGCTCAGGTGTCGTACCGATACGGAGACACCTGGGTGCCCGCCTTGCCCGAGAAGGAGGCGCTGTCACTGATGGTGAGCGAGTTCGCCGCGGCCATCCGTGAGCACCGGCCGCCGCGCACAGACGGTCTCGCCGCGCTGCGCGTGCTGAACGTGCTCGATGCGACCACACGAAGCCTCGCGAACGGCAGCGCGCTGGTGAACGTCGAGAACGACCAGAAGGAGAGCATCGCATGACGGAGCTGACAGGCGCCAACATCCTCGTCACGGGAGGAGCGGGCACGATCGGGTCGACCCTCGTCGACCAGTTGCTGGACGCCGGCGTCGCGCATATCGATGTGCTCGACAACCTCGTGCGCGGCAGAAGGGCGAACCTCGACGGGGCCCTCGCGTCCGGCAGGGTGACCCTGATCGAGGGCGACGTACGCGACCGCGACACCGTGCACGACACCGTCAAGGGCAAGGACGTCGTGTTCCACCAGGCCGCGATACGCATCACTCAGTGCGCCGAAGAGCCCCGTCTCGCGCTGGAGACGATGGTCGATGCCACCTTCAACGTGCTCGAAGCATCCGCTGAGCACCGTGTCGGCAAGCTCGTCGCGGCCTCCTCCGCGTCGGTCTACGGAATGGCCGAGTCATTCCCCACGAATGAGCGCCACCACCCTTACAACAACGACACCTTCTACGGTGCCGCCAAGACTTTCAACGAGGGGATGGCCAAGAGCTTCCGTGCGATGTACGGGCTCGACTACGTCCTGTTGCGCTACTTCAACGTCTACGGACCGCGCATGGATGTGCACGGGTTCTACACCGAGGTGCTGGTGCGCTGGATGGAGCGCATCGCCGACGGGCTCCCGCCGATCATCTTCGGCGACGGGAAGCAGACGATGGACTTCGTCATCAGCACCGACATCGCACACGCGAACATACTCGCTGCGCAGAGCGACATCACCGAGGGTGTCTACAACATCGCAAGCGGCACCGAGACGAGTCTTCTCGAGCTGGCGGAGCAGCTCCTCACGGTGATGGACTCCGACCTCAGCGTGGAGTTCGCACCAGCGCGTGGCGTGAACGATGTCGTCCGTCGCCTCGCGGACACCACCGCCGCCGAACAGGACCTGGGCTTCCGCTCGACGACGGGCCTCGAGCAGGGCCTCGCTGAGCTGGTCGAGTGGTGGCGTCCCCTTCGGGATGAGATCGCTGCCGGACGGGCTCCTGAGAAGGGCTCGGCATGACCCGCGTCAACGTCATGCGCCCCTGGCTCGGCGAGGAAGAGGTCGCAGCGGTCACTGAAGTCATCGAATCAGGATGGGTGGCGCAGGGGCCACGGGTCGCAGCGTTCGAAACGGCCTTCGCCGAAAAGCAGCAGGCTCAGCACGCGATCGCAGTCTCGAACTGCACGACCGCGCTCCATCTGGCGCTGAAGGTTGTCGGTGTCGGGGCCGGGGACGACGTCGTCGTACCCTCGTTCTCGTTCATCGCGACGGCGAATGCTCCTACCTACGTCGGCGCGAACCCGGTCTTCGCCGAGATCGACCCGTTCACCGGAAATCTCACGGCGGCCTCCGTCGAAGCGGCGTTGACTCCGGCAACACGCGCGGTCATCGCGGTCGACCAGGGCGGCGTTCCCGTAGACCTGGATGCGATCCGCGCAGTGTGCGATCCGCGCGGCATCGTGGTGATCGAAGACGCTGCCTGCGGCGCCGGGTCGACGTACAAGGGTCGGCCCGTCGGTGCAGGAGCTGACATCGCCGCATGGTCCTTCCACCCCCGCAAGATCCTGACGACGGGTGAAGGCGGCATGATCACCACATCGCACCCGGACTGGGCCGCACGTGCGCGACGACTTCGTGAGCACGCGATGAGCGTCTCCGCTGCCGACCGCCATGCGAGCATCGTTTCGCCGCCCGAAGAGTACTCCGAGATCGGGTTCAACTTCCGCATGACCGACTTGCAGGCAGCGGTCGGTATCGTGCAGCTCACGCGCCTCGATGAGGTCGTGCGACGCCGACGCGAGATCGCCGCGGACTATGCCGCCGCCATCCTCGGCATAGCGGGGCTCCGGGCGGTCGCCGACCCCGCTTACGGCACCGCCAACTTCCAGTCGTTCTGGATCGAGGTCGGCCCCGAATATCCTCTCGACCGAGAAGGACTGCTGCTTGCCCTGGGCGAAGCCGGCATCTCAGCACGTCGCGGCATCATGTCGACACACCGCGAACCTGCCTACGCCCACATTCCCGCGCACCTGCCGCTCACCGAGCGCTTGACCGACAACACC
>JAHIOK010000290.1 GCA_018895315.1 Actinomycetota bacterium
CAGCCCCCGCGAGACCACATTCCGGGCGCGAAACCACCTCGTTTGGTAGCCACAGGGTGTGGATTCCTCGATGGGGTGTGGATTCGCGAGCCTCCGCGAGCGTCAGGCCTTGGCCGTGCGTTGCTCGGAGAGCGCGGGAATGACCGTCTCTCCGTAGACCCGCAGGGTCTCTTCCTTGTTGTCGTGCTGCAGGTAGCCGGCGAACTGCGTCACCCCGAGCGCGCGGAGCTTCTCGAGCTTCGCGATGTGCTCGTCGGCGGTGCCGAGGATGCAGAACCGCTCGACGATCTCATCGGGGACGAAGTCGACGTGGTCGTTCTCCGATCTGCCGTGCGAGTTGTAGTCGTAGCCCTGCCGGCCCGCGATGTAGTCGGTGAGTGCCTGCGGCACCGCGCCGCTCGTTCCGTATTTCGCGACGATGTCGGCGACGTGGTTGCCCACCATTCCACCGAACCAGCGGCACTGGTCGCGCATGTGCGCGCGGTCGGTGCCGATGTACATCGGGGCCGCCACACAGAACGCGATCGACTCGGGGTCGCGCCCCGCGGCGGCCGCGGCATCCTTGACGGTCCTGATCATCCATTCGGCGATGTCGATGTCGGCGAGCTGCAAGATGAAGCCGTCGCCCACCTCGCCGGTGAGCTTCAGCGCGAGCGGGCCGTACGCGGCGACCCAGACGTCGAGCTCGGATCCGCGGCTCCACGGGAACTGCAGGGTCGCGCCCTTGTACTCGACAGGCCGGGAGTTGGCGAGCTCGCGGATCACGTGGATCGACTCCCGCAGCTCCGACATCGAAACCGGTTTGCCGTTGGTCACTCGCACGGCCGAGTCGCCGCGTCCGATGCCGCAGATCGTGCGGTTGCCGTACATCTCATTGAGCGTCGCGAAGACCGAGGCGGTGACCGTCCAGTCGCGGGTCGCAGGGTTCGTGACGAACGGACCCACGGTGATCCGCTTCGTCTCGGCGAGGATCGCCGAGTGGATGACGTAGGGCTCCTGCCACAGCAGGTGCGAGTCGAAGGTCCACACGTGGCTGAACCCGTGCGCCTCGGCGAGTTTCGCGAGCTGCACCGTGCGGGCGGCGGGCGGATTGGTCTGCAGAACGACCCCGAAATCCATGCTGCTCCCTACGTCAGGTACTGGGTCAGGCCGCGCTTGAGATACCGGCCGTCGCCCTTGGCTCCGAGGTAGGCGCCGCCGTCGATCACGACCTTGCCGCGCGAGAGCACGGTGTCGACGTGCCCATCGATCTCATAGCCTTCCCAGGCCGAGTGGTCCATGTTCATGTGGTGTGTGCGGTTCACCCCGATCGAGGTGTGCCCGTTCGGGTCGTAGACGACGATGTCACCGTCGGCGCCCGGCTGGATCACGCCCTTGCGGCCGTAGAGTCCGAACATGCGCGCGGGGGTGGTGCTGGTCAGCTCCACCCAGCGCTCGAGGGTCAGCTGACCCGTGACGACGCCCTGATAGAGCAGATCCATCCGGTGCTCGACAGAGCCGATGCCGTTGGGGATGGCGCGGAAGTCGGTGAGTCCGAGATCTTTCTGGCCCTTCATGCAGAACGGGCAGTGATCGGTCGAGACCATCTGCAGATCGTTGGTGCGCAGCGCCTGCCACATCGCGTTCTGGTGGCCCTCCTCGCGCGAGCGCAACGGAGTCGAGCACACCCACTTCGCTCCCTCGAACGCGCCCCATTCGTCGCTGGATGCCCCGAGCTGTTCTTCGAGCGAGAGGTACAGATATTGCGGGCACGTCTCGCCGAACACGTTCTGGCCTTTATCGCGCGCCCAGGCGAGCTGCTCGACGGCCTGCTTCGCACTGACGTGCACGATGTAGAGCGGGGCGCCGGTGAGATCGGCGAGCATGATCGCGCGATGAGTCGCCTCCTCCTCCATCTGCCAGGCGCGGGCGATGCCGTGGTCGTACGGATCGGACTTGCCCTGGGCGATCAGTTGAGCGGCGAGCACGTCGATCGCCGGCCCGTTCTCGGCGTGCATCATCGTCATCAGGCCGGTGTCGCGCGAGACCTGCATCGCTTTGAGGATCTGCGCGTCATCCGAATAGAAGACGCCGGGGTAGGCCATGAAGAGCTTGAAGCTCGAGATGCCCTCATCGAGCAGACCGCGCATCGCCGCGAGCGAGTCGTCGTCGACGCCGCCGATGATCTGGTGGAACCCGTAGTCGATCGCGCAGTTGCCCGCGGCCTTCTCGTGCCATGCGGCGAGCCCGTCCTGCACGCGTTCGCCATATTTCTGCACCGCGAAGTCGATGATGCTGGTCGTGCCACCCCACGCCGCGGCACGGGTGCCGGTCTCGAAGGTGTCGCTGGCCTCGGTACCGCCGAACGGCAGCTGCATGTGGGTGTGTGCGTCGATCCCACCCGGGATCACGTACTTGCCGGTCGCATCGATCACCCGGTCGACGGATGCCGCGAGGTCGTTGCCCAGGAGGTGTGATCCCGGCGCGAGCACCGCCGCGATCGCCTGCCCGTCGATCAGCACGTCGGCGGAGGCACGGCCGGTCGCCGAGACGACCGTGCCGCCGGTGATGAGCGTCGTGGTCATGGCGCCACCAGCTCCCCGTAGGAGTCGGGACGACGGTCTCGGTAGAACTGCCAGTCGTCGCGCATCTGCTGCACCATGTCGAGGTCGAGATCGCGCAGGAGCAGCTCTTCGTGCTCACCCGAGCCGCGCTCACCGACGAAGTTGCCCCGCGGATCGATCACCTGACTGGTGCCGTAGAAGTCGACCGCGAGATCGCCGTACTCGTTGTCTTCGCGGCCGACCCGGTTCGGCTGCAGCACGAAGTACCCGTTCGCGACGGCCGCGCACGGACCCTCGACCTCCCACAGCCGGTTCGACAGCCCGGGCTTGGTGGCGTTGGGGTTGAATACCATGTGCGCGCCGTTCAGACCGAGCGCGCGCCATCCTTCGGGGAAGTGCCGGTCGTAGCAGATGTACACGCCGATCTTGCCGACCGCGGTGTCGAAGACGGGGTAGCCGAGGTTGCCCGGACGGAAGTAGAACTTCTCCCAGAATCGGTCGAGGTGGGGGAGGTGGTGCTTGCGGTATTTCCCGAGGACGGTGCCGTCGGCATCCACCACCACCGCGGTGTTGTAGTACACCCCGGTCTGGTCCTCTTCGTAAATCGGGAGGATCATGACGAGGTTCAGCTCGGCCGCGAGTGCGGCGAACCGCTGCACGATGGGGCCATCGGCCTGCTCGGCGAACCGGTAGTACTTCTGGTCCTGCGTGATACCGAAGTAGGGCCCGTAGAAGAGCTCCTGGAAGCAGATGACCTGCGCGCCCTGGGCGGCAGCATCCCGCGCGAACTGCTCGTGCTTGTCGAGCATCGACTCTTTGTCGCCGGTCCAGGTGGTCTGGGTGATCGCCGCTCGTACCGTCGTCATGCCGGGCTCCTCCGTCGTTCTCCGTGCCGCCGCCGACGGGGTGAGAGCGGGTCGCGGTGGCCGCTGCCCCCGTCATCCGATCCTGGTCTTTCGAGGTTTCCCATCGGTTTCAGCCTGTGTCCGCACAGTAAAGCCTGCGCGGACGAGCGGCAAGAGGAGACATCGGATGCCTCGGCTCTGAGCGCGCGGGAGATACATCCTCCGGCGGATGCCGCGGCGAGAACCGTCCCGTAGCGTGAAACCGTGTTCCGCCCGCTCAAGACGCACCAGCTCGTCGTCGATCTCATCCTCGCGGGGCTCTTCGCGGCGATCATGCTGCCGATCGAGCTGTCCATGGGGCGGATGGGGGCGAACAACGTACTCTCGACAGCGATCGTCACGCTCGGGATGGCGGGTGCTCTCGCTCTGCGCCGGCGCTCACCGGGTCTCGCGCTCGCGGTGGCGTGGGCGGCGGCGATCGCGC
>JAHIOK010000291.1 GCA_018895315.1 Actinomycetota bacterium
CAGCTGAGCCAGTTCATGGACCAGAACAACCCGCTCGCGGGTCTGACCCACAAGCGTCGCCTCTCCGCGCTCGGCCCCGGCGGCCTCTCGCGTGAGCGCGCCGGCGTCGAGGTTCGTGACGTCCACCCCTCGCACTACGGCCGTATGTGCCCGATCGAGACCCCGGAAGGCCCGAACATCGGCCTGATCGGATCGCTCGCATCGTTCGCGCGCATCAACGCGTTCGGATTCATCGAGACGCCGTATCGCAAGGTCGTCGACAGCAAGGTCACCGACCAGATCGACTACCTCACCGCCAGCGAAGAGAACGACTACATCGTCGCTCAGGCCGGTGCAGAGCTGAAGGCCGATGGGCACTTCGCCCAGGACCGCATCCTCGCCCGCCGTGGCAAGGGTGGCGAGGTCGACCTGTTCCACGCCGAGGAGATCGGCTACATGGACGTCTGGCCGCGCCAGATGGTGTCGGTCGCGACCTCGCTCATCCCCTTCCTCGAGCACGACGATGCGAACCGCGCGCTCATGGGCGCGAACATGCAGCGTCAGGCAGTGCCTCTGCTGCGCTCGGAGTCGCCCGTGGTCGGAACCGGTATGGAGGGCTTCGCGGCCGTCGACGCCGGTGACGTGGTCACCGCCGAGAAGTCCGGTGTCGTCGTCGAGGTGTCGGCGGATGTCGTCACCATCCAGCTCGACGAGGGTGGCACTCAGGACTACTTCCTGCGCAAGTTCGACCGCTCCAACCAGGGCACGAGCTACAACCAGCGCGTCATCGTCTCGGCGGGCGACCGCATCGAGGCCGGCGAGGTCATCGCCGACGGCCCGGCGACGGAGAACGGCGAGCTCGCGCTCGGCAAGAACCTCCTCGTCGCGTTCATGACGTGGGAGGGTCACAACTTCGAAGACGCGATCATCCTGAGCCAGAACCTGGTGAAGGACGACACCCTCTCCTCGATCCACATCGAGGAGTACGAGGTCGACGCCCGCGACACCAAGCTCGGCAAGGAGGAGATCACCCGTGATCTCCCCAACGTCAGCCCCGACCTGCTGAAGGACCTCGACGAGCGCGGCATCGTCCGCATCGGCGCCGAGGTTCGCCCCGGCGACATCCTGGTCGGCAAGGTCACGCCGAAGGGCGAGACCGAGCTGTCGGCCGAGGAGCGTCTGCTCCGCGCGATCTTCAACGAGAAGAGCCGCGAAGTGCGCGACACGTCGCTGAAGGTTCCCCACGGTGAGCAGGGCACGATCATCGCCGTCAAGGAGTTCAACGCCGAAGACGGTGACGACGAGCTCGGCTCGGGCGTCAACCGCCGCGTCGTGGTCTACATCGCCCAGAAGCGCAAGATCACCGAGGGCGACAAGCTCGCCGGCCGCCACGGCAACAAGGGTGTCATCGCCAAGATCCTGCCGATCGAGGACATGCCCTTCCTCGCCGACGGAACCCCGGTCGACGTCATCCTGAACCCGCTCGGCATCCCGGGTCGAATGAACTTCGGCCAGGTCCTCGAACTCCACCTCGGCTGGATCGCTCAGCAGGGCTGGAAGGTCGAAGGCACCCCGAAGTGGGCGAAGAACCTGCCGGCGCAGGCCTTCGAGGCTGCCCCGGGCACCAAGGTCGCAACCCCCGTGTTCGACGGTGCGTCGGAGGAGGAGATCGCAGGTCTCCTCGATTCGACCAACGTCACGCGCGACGGCGACCGCCTCATCGGCTCCAGCGGAAAGACGCTGCTGTTCGACGGTCGCTCGGGAGATCCGTTCCCGGCACCCGTGTCGGTCGGCTACATGTACATCCTGAAGCTGCACCACCTCGTCGACGACAAGATCCACGCACGTTCGACGGGCCCGTACTCGATGATCACGCAGCAGCCGCTGGGTGGTAAGGCGCAGTTCGGTGGACAGCGATTCGGTGAGATGGAGGTGTGGGCCCTCGAGGCCTATGGCGCCGCCTACGCACTGCAGGAGCTCCTCACGATCAAGTCCGACGACATCCTCGGCCGCGTCAAGGTGTACGAGGCCATCGTCAAGGGCGAGAACATCCAGGAGCCCGGGATCCCCGAGAGCTTCAAGGTGCTCATCAAGGAGATGCAGTCGCTGTGTCTGAACGTGGAGGTCCTCGCGGCCGACGGTTCGACCATCAGCCTGAAGGACACGGACGACGAGGTCTTCCGTGCCGCCGAAGAACTGGGCATCAACATCTCCACCCGCTTCGAGTCGTCGTCCATCGACGACATCTGAGCCGGGCCATCCCACCAGGTTTACTAGACAGAGCGAAAGAGAACTTTTCAGTGATCAACGCAGCAACTTTCGACCAGCTTCGGATCGGCCTGGCCACCAGCGCGGACATCCGCGCATGGAGCTACGGCGAAGTGAAGAAGCCCGAAACGATCAATTACCGCACCCTGAAGCCGGAGAAGGATGGTCTGTTCGGCGAGCAGATCTTCGGACCCTCCCGCGACTGGGAGTGCTCATGCGGCAAGTACAAGCGAGTCCGCTTCAAGGGCATCGTCTGCGAGCGCTGCGGCGTGGAGGTCACCAAGTCCTCCGTCCGTCGTGAGCGCATGGGCCACATCGAGCTGGCCGCCCCCGTCACGCACATCTGGTACTTCAAGGGTGTTCCGTCGCGGCTCGGCTACCTGCTGGACATGGCGCCGAAGGACCTCGAGAAGGTCATCTACTTCGCCGCGTACATGATCATCTCGGTCGACGAAGACGGCCGTCACGAAGACATGCCCGGCCTTGAGAACGAGCTCCGC
>JAHIOK010000292.1 GCA_018895315.1 Actinomycetota bacterium
CGGGAGAATCACGTCCCACCGAGACACACGCGTCCCGGGACGGCTCCATCCCCGCGGCCGGCGCGCCCGGGCTCGCGCGGAGGACGACCCCCGACCGAGCCGGTCAGGCCTCGGCGCGCACCCGGAGGGGTCCGCGGGCAAGCAGGTGCTGGGCGGACTGCGCGACCGGGCGCATCGTGATGAGGTCGAGGTTGACATGTCCGGGGGCGTTCATCGCGTAGGCGATGACATCTGCGACGTCCCCAGCCGTCAGCGGCGCATCGACCCCGTCGTAGACCCGCTCCGCCGCCGTGCTGTCGCCGCCGAGCCGGTTGAGCGTGAACTCTTCGGTGAAGACCATGCCCGGGGCCACCTCGACCACGCGGATCGGCTCGCCGTTCAACTCGAGCCGCAGCGCGTGCGGGATCATCGCCTCGGCCGCCTTCGCCGCGTTGTACCCGGCACCGCCGGGGTAGGCGGTCTGGGCGGCCGTGGAGGTCACGAAGACCGTGTCGGCGTGACCATCGGATGCCGCAGCCCGGCGCAGCAGCGGGAGCAGCGCCGCGACGAGCCGCTGGCTGCTGAGCACGTTGACCTCGAACATCCACTGCCAGTCGGCGGGGTCGCCGTCTTCCACGCGGTCGGTGCCGCGCGCCCCGCCGGCGACCTGCACCAGGGCGTGCACGGGGCCGGAGTCGGCGAGCCAGTCGGCGAGCGCCGAGACATCCGCGTCTTTCGTCAGATCCGCCGCGAACGCCACAGCGCCGGTGTCGGCCTCCACCGCCGCGAGTCGGTCTGCCCGGCGCGCAACAGCCACGACGTCCCATCCGGAGGCGCGGAGCGCCCGCACCGTCGCCTCACCGATTCCTGAACTGGCACCGGTCACCACTGCACGTCGCGTCGTCATGCACCAACGCTAACCCGCCCAGGGTGTTACGTAACATTTCCCGGCCGTTGTCGTCGCTACGCCGCTTCCCTAATGTCGGGGAAGGCCGTCACACCCGTCGCGCGCCCAGACAGACCACAGGAGTCAGCCATGTCCGCATCCGAGAACTGGCGTTTCGAGACCAAGCAGGTTCACTCCGGCGCGCAGCCGGACCCGGTGACCAAGGCACGCGCGACGCCGATCTACCAGACCACGTCGTATGTCTTCGACAGCACCGAGCACGCCGCGAACCTGTTCGCGCTCGCCGAGTTCGGCAACATCTACACCCGCATCCAGAACCCCACTCAGGCCGTTGTGGAAGAGCGCATCGCCGCGCTCGAGGGCGGCACGGGTGCCCTGCTGCTCGCGAGCGGCCAGGCAGCCGAGACCTCCGCGGTGCTGAACATCGCCGAGGCCGGCGACCACATCGTGTCGTCCAGCTCAATCTACGGCGGCACCTACAACCTCTTCAAGTACACGCTCGCCAAGCTCGGCATCCAGGTCACGTTCGTCGAGAACCAGGACGATCCCGAGGAGTGGCGTGCGGCCGTCCGGCCGAACACCAAGCTGTTCTTCGCCGAGACCATCGGCAACCCGAAGATCAACGTCCTCGACATTCGCACGGTCGCCGACGTCGCCCACGAGGCGGGCCTGCCCCTCATCGTCGACAACACGATCGCGACGCCGTACCTGATCCGTCCGTTCGAGCACGGCGCCGATATCGTCGTGCACTCGGCCTCGAAGTTCCTCGGTGGGCACGGCACGGTCATCGCCGGTGTCATCGTCGACGGCGGCACCTTCGCATGGTCGAAGAACGTCGAAAAGTTCCCGGGGCTCACCCTCCCCGACCCGAGCTACCACGGCGCCAGCTACACCACCGCGGTCGGCGATGGGCTCGCGTACATCATCAAGGCGCGCGTGCAGCTACTGCGCGACCTCGGCGCCGCGATCTCGCCGAACAGCGCCTGGCTGCTCATTCAAGGCATCGAGACGCTGTCGCTGCGCATCGAGCGTCACGTGCAGAACGCGCAGGAGATCGCGGAGTGGCTGGAGAACCACGAGGATGTCGCCTCCGTCAACTACTCCGGCCTGCCCACGTCTCCCTGGTACGCCAAGGCGAACACCTACGCCCCCAAGGGTGTCGGCGCAGTGCTCTCGTTCGAGCTCAAGGGCGGCGTGGAGGCCGGCCGTGAGTTCGTCAACTCGCTGACGCTGTTCAGCCACCTCGCCAACATCGGCGATGTGCGCTCGCTCGTGATCCACCCCGCGTCGACGACGCACTCGCAGCTGACCCCGGAGCAGCAGCTGACCGGTGGTGTCACGCCGGGCCTCGTGCGTCTCTCGGTCGGACTCGAGAACATCGACGACCTCAAGGCCGACCTCGAGCAGGCGCTCGCGTCCGCTCGCCGGGTCGCCGAAGCGGCGCGCGCGTAACACCGACACTCGAACAGCCGCTCGAGACCGGCTCGAGATGAGGGCTTTCGGTCGAGAGGAGGACCCTCATGGAGGAAACGTCCTCATCCCGACCGATGCCCCTCGTCTCGCAAGGGACCGAAGGGACCGCGTCGCAACCGTCAGACGCGGTGCTCCTGGTAGTACGCGAGGAGTGCCCGTGTGGAGGCATCCTGCGCTTCGATGGCCGCCGCGTCGCCCTCGATCGCGGGCACGATCTGGGTGGCAAGCTGCTTGCCGAGCTCGACGCCCCACTGATCGAACGAGTTGATGCCCCAGATCGCCCCCTGAGTGAAGGTGATGTGCTCGTAGAGGGCGATCAGTTGTCCGAGGACGGCGGGGGTCAGTGCCGGGGCGAAGATCGAGGTCGTCGGGCGGTTCCCGGCAAATGTGCGCGCCGCCACGAGCGCGCCGGTGGTTCCCTCGGCCTCGACCTCTTCGGCCGTCTTGCCGAACGCGAGCGCCTTGGTCTGGGCGAGGAAGTTGGCGAGGAACAGGCCGTGCACGTCACGCCCACCGTCCTCGAGCGGATATGCCGGGGTGGCGAACGCGATGAAATCAGCGGGGATCAGCCGGGTGCCCTGGTGGATCAGCTGGTAGAACGCGTGCTGGCCATTCGTGCCTGGTTCACCCCAGAACACCTCGCCGGTGTCGGTGGTGACCGGAGTGCCGTCCCAGCGCACCGACTTGCCGTTGGACTCCATCGTGAGCTGCTGCAGGTAGGCCGCGAAGCGGTGCAGCTGCTGGGCGTAGGGCAGCACGGCATGGGTCTGCGCGCCGAGGAAGTTCGTGTACCAGACGTTGAGCAACCCCATGAGGATCGGTACGTTCTGGGTGAGCGGCGTGGTGCGCACGTGCTCGTCGACGGTGTGGAAGCCAGCGAGGAGTTCGCGGAACGCCTGCGGGCCGAGTGTGATTGCGAGTGACGTGCCGATCGCCGAGTCGACGGAATAGCGGCCCCCCACCCAGTCCCAGAACCCGAAGGCGTTCGCCGGGTCGATTCCGAACGCCTCGACCTTCTCGAGCGCCGTCGAGACCGCGATGAAGTGGTGCGCGACGGCGTCCGTGCGCTCGGCTTCGCTGTCGCCGATGGCACCGCCCTCGGCAAGTTCCGCCCAGAGCCAGTCGCGCGCGAGGCGCGCGTTCGTGAGGGTCTCGAGGGTCGTGAAGGTCTTGGACGCCACGATGAACAATGTGGTCTCGGGGTCGAGATCAGCCGTCTTCTGAGCGATATCGGTGGGGTCGATGTTCGAGACGAACCGGGCCTCGATACCAGCGTCGGCATAGGGCTTCAGCGCCTCGTAGATCATGACGGGCCCGAGGTCGGAGCCGCCGATGCCGATGTTGACCACGTGCGTCACCTTCTTGCCGGTGATCCCGACCCATTCCCCCGAGCGCACCCGGTCGGCGAACGCCGAGACGGCATCGAGCACGGCCTGTACGTCACGGTCGATCTGCTGTCCGTCGACCTCGAGAGCAGGCCTGACACCCGGCGGGCGGCGCAGCGCCGTGTGCAGGACGGCACGGTCTTCGCTGGTGTTGATATGAACGCCGGCGAGCATGTCGTCGAAACGACGGGTGACACCGGTCTGCTCGGCCAGACGCACGAGGGTGGCGAGGATGTCGTCGGTGACGAGGTTCTTCGACAGGTCGATGTGGAGGTCTCCGACCGTGCGTGTCAGGCTCGGCACGCGGTCGGGGTCAGCGGCGAACCACCCGCGCAGGTCAGGGGTGAAAATGGCGCGTTGGGCGTCGAGCTCGGCCCAGGCTGCGGTGGTGGTGGGATCGATCGGCGTGGTCATGATTTGACCCTAGCGCCGCCGACGGAGAGGTTCACCCGGGGTCCGAAGCCCCAGCTCAGCCTTCATCCCACCAGCTCGCCAGGCTATTGAGAGGCGCCGACACCCAGCATCCGGTGTAATACGCCGCACAGCGTCGGCCCGGCACGGGAGAATGAACAGATGGACTGGCAGACCTCCGAGGACACGGTGCCGAGCGCGCCGATCACGGAGGCGGACGCGCGCCTGCTCCGCGCCAGGCCCCCAGCGACCGGCGCGTGGCGCGACGGCGATCCGGTCGGCGAGCGGCACTTCGCATCGTTCGGCGCCTTCCAGACCGAGGGCGGTCGCGAACTACCTGCCTTTCGGCTGGCCTACGAGACATGGGGCGAGCTGAACGCCGCGCGTGACAACGCCGTGCTGATCCTTCATGCGCTCACCGGAGACAGCCACGTGCGCGGACCCGCGGGCCCTGGCCACCCGACCGCCGGCTGGTGGGACGACATCGTCGCCCCCGGCGCACCGATCGATACCGATCGGTGGTTCGTGGTGGCGCCGAAC